>CAIMNN010000525.1 GCA_903842845.1 uncultured Acidobacteriaceae bacterium
ATTCCAAGGAGAGCATCAATGAAATTCAGCAAAATACTTCTTCCCGCAATCGCATTGCTCGCAGTCTTCGGCTACGGTGCCGTCCAGTCCCAAGCACAGGAGCACCACCACCCCGCTTACCTGCACGCGCTCAGCGACCTTCGCCTCATGCGCGCCTACCTGCAACAGTGGGCCCCGAGCGAGCGCGTTGAAGATGAGCAGCAGCGCGCCATCGACGAGATCGACGCCGCCATTCGCGAGATCAAGGATGCTGCCATCGAAGACGGCAAGAACCTCAACGACCATCCGCCCGTCGACGCAAACCTCAACCGCAACGGCCGCTTCCGCCAGGCACGTGCTGCCGGCAACGCTGCATGGCATGACCTCGACCGTGAAGAAGACAACGACTTCGCCCACGGCCTCAAGCACCGCGCCATGGATCACATCGAAAAGGCCAACCACATCATCGACCACATCATCGAGCAATTTAAAGAGAGACACGAGGAGCGGTAGACTCTTCGGTTGAAAAACTCAAAGCCCGCTTGGTCAAATAGACCAGGCGGGCTTTTTCAGTTGCGCATGAATTCCAATTACATCTACTATCTCCAGTTCCCCATCAGCACAAACGGCGCCCAAAAGAACGGATGCGTAAATCCAACCGGACTGCTCGCCTTGCTCTCTTCTGAAATAACGCCGCGGTCTGCTGCACTTGATTGCGGCGTAAGTTTGCCGTAAAGCATGTCAAGCTGTGCCTGCCGCAGCGCTTCAACCTTCATCACCTTCCCACCGCCATTAGCCCAACGCTTGTAGAAATCTGCCATCAGCAGTCCGGTGCTCATATCGTTCACCGGCCACAGCGTGGATAAAACAGATTTCGCGTGCTTGTCCCGCTGCGCTATCATCGCCAACCCATCCACCTCGCGTCCGTTGCTTGCGTTACTGGTCACGCCGGTCTCGCAAGCTGAAAGCGTCAGCAGCGCAGTTTCGCTCAGATTCAGTCTGGGATTGTCGCGAAATTCCGCGACGGTCAAGTGATATCCGTTCGCAGCTTTATCCTTGCCTGCCAGCAAAAGAAACGAATGCGTGTCGTCACCTGGCCGCAACACAAAATGGCTGGCGATATGCAACACAGGATGCGGATCGTCAAGCTGTTGTTCCAGCGCTGTCTCCGTAAAATTACCGTTCAGCAATATCGAACCCGGCAGAACCCCGTTCGCAGCATGGATGATTGGGTCCTTGACGATGTCGTTCAGCTCGCCTTCGACTGAAGGAAGCGGTATGAGCCCGTTCTCATACTGGCGCGAAATACCCAGCGCCGATGCACTCAGATTGCTTATCTCCGGCTTCTCATTCAAATAAGGTATGCTCGCCGGATTGAACGTCACAATTGCGTACTGCTCCACCATGTACTGCTTGCCGTCGTACAGCGCCTCCATGGGAATGTAACGCAAAGCGCCGTCGAGCGAGAAGACCAGCGTCGCTGCTTGCGCCTGTTCAAGGTCGCTCTTCACCGGCGCTATCAAAATTTTATATAGCTCCTGCGCAAGCGGCTTCGGATCCTTCGACGGGTTATGCAGCACGGCAAGGAACGCCGCAACCTTCTTGTTCAGTTCCTCACCTTTGATCGCTGATTCACGCGCAACCATCGTCGAGCCGGTAATAACGATGACCCGGTAACGGTCCTCGCCCACAATCGTGTAAAGCGCCACCGTGTTCGGCATCTTCGCAATGCTCAGTTGCAGGCTCTTTGATTCGCCGGATATCTCGGCCACTTCCTTGTTCGCTGTGGCGCTCTTGCCGAAGACCACGTACAGACGGCCAAGATAATCAGAAAAACCTTTGTTCGCATGGTCTATCTGCTCCGAAAGTTTCTGATACTGCTGCTCCTGCTCAGGCGTGCGCGCTTTTATCTTTTTCAACTCAGACCACTGACGTCCCAACGCAACCAACTCGCTTGTCGTTCTCGCGTATTCTTCATTCGCCTGCTTTTCCGCCGGCGTCAGCGCCAGCATCCCAAGCTTGTCGTGAATTTCGCCGCGCACAAACTCGGAGTACTCCTGCTCCTTGAGCAGGTCCAGCACCTGCTCAGCCTCCGGTAAGCGCCCCGCGTCTATCAGCAGATCGGCAAGGTAGTGGTATGTATCGCTCTTGGTTGAGAGGAAGTGCGCTTGCACTTCCTTCTCCATCCCCTTGATGTTGCCGCGCTCCTGCTGTATCAGGTTGACGGCCCGTTTGCCGTAGTAGATGGCAAGCGCTGGCTGCTGCTTATGTTGAAGGTCCATCAAGTTGTTGAAAATTACTGCTTGCATATCAAGATCACTGACGGCCTCTGCAATCAACAGCGCTTGGTTGAAATTTGCAAGCGCCTTCGCGTTCTCGTTCAGCAGCACCTCAACATGGCCGATATTGTTCAGTGTGATTGCCTCGTTGTTCCGATTTCTCACCGCGCGCAACAATGGCAGCGCCTGATTGTAGAAGTTGAGCGCCTTCTGCTTGTCGCCGGCGTCATCATAAATAGAACCAATATTGATCAGCGTGGTAGCCTCGCCTGCTCGGTCGCCTGCCTCGCGACTGATAGGCAGCGCCCGCTTGTAGATCTCAAGCGCCTTCTCCGGTTCCCCCAGATGGGCATATGCAAGGCCAATGTTATTTAGGGTTGTGGCCTCCGCATCGCGGTCGCCTGCCTCACGCTCCACCGGCAACGCTTGCTCATAGAATTCAATCGCCTTTCGCTCATCACCTAATTGGCTGTAGGTCGAGCCGATATTGTGCAACGTTCCGGCCACGTCTGCCTGGTCATCCGCTTCTCGCTCCATCGGCAGCGCCCTGTTATAAAACTCCAGCGCCTTTTCATACTCGCCCATGTCGTCATACACCAGCCCCATGTTGCTCAGCGTCGCAGCCTCGCCCTCGCGGTCTTGTACCTCGCGCTCTATCTTCAACGCTTGATTGTAAGACTCAAGAGCTTTCTGCTTTTCGCCAATGTCGCCGTAGGAACTGCCGATATTGAACAAAGTACTGGCCTCGTCAGCACGATTGCCCAGCTCTCGCTCGATCGCCAGCGCCTGATTGTAGTACTCCAGCGCTTTCTGTTTTTCGCCATGATCGTCATATGCAATGCCGAGATCATTGAATGCGATCGCCGCCTTTTTGCGATCACCGCTCTTTTGCGCAGACTTGAGTTGCGCTTGCAGTGCATCTAACTTGGCCTTTGCATCGGAAGGCACTGCGGATGCTGAACGTGTTGCCGGCTTGGTTGATTTGCTGTGCTGCGCGGTGCATGAATATTGAATGGAAATGGCAGCAACCGCCAGCACGCTCATCGCAATCGCGCGACGCTGATAACTGCAAGCTGAGAATCGAGAGTGAATAGACTCGTAGCTCAAATCAATCCTCCCGGCAGTCTACTGCTGCCGCACCAGCATTTAGTATCCGCATCATTCGTATCACATTCGTTTAGTTTGCCCAGCCTAAACCGTTGAGACGCGCATTTGCAAGAGCTGAAATGTATCGTTTGATTGAAGTGTGCGACGTAGCCGTGCGGTCTTTTATTACAAAATCGCTTGATGCAATTGAACCGACCCTCTATGCTTCAACCAAAGCGGAGGTTGGATGCGCAACTGGTCCCGGGCATGCATTCTGATGTCATTTGCTGTCATTGCAGCGGCCGCCGCTGCACAGCAAAGCCACACCATGCGCGCGCTGCTTGTTGGCATCAACCAGTATGAACCCGCAGGCATGCAGCCAACGCATCCAACCGGCTGCCAGGGCGGCCGCTGCGACCTCCCGCATTTTGCAAACCTCAAAGGTTCTCTCAATGATGTCCTCGCCATACGCGATCTCTTGAGCACCGCCAAATTCGGCTTTGC
>CAIMNN010000526.1 GCA_903842845.1 uncultured Acidobacteriaceae bacterium
CACCCCCGGGCAGTTTCTGGTTGAATCAGCCGGGGTATAAGCGCCGACGCAGGGTCACAGGGCTGCCGCACTCAGGGCCACGAGATCACAGGGAAGTAGCTTTACGTGTTCCTGGGCGATGCGCAACTCGGCAGTCTCGCGCTCGGGGCGGGGCATAGAGGCCTGCGAAGTGGGCCGGCCAGCCACGACTACATCTTACCGAGCGTTTTGGCCATTTTTGCCCAACCCCTCGAAACTGCTTAATTGGCCTTGGGCGGCGCTGATATATGTGGGGGTGTAAACCCGACACCGGCAAATGTACTTACCGTTCCGTTGCGATTCCCAGTCGCTTGACGGAAGTTACGCCAATCAGGGAGCGCATCTGAGAGATGGCAATGGCGTTCAGTTGCGTCAGGCGTTCCGGTGCCGTCAAGCCTTGATGGATCAGGGCGGCATTGATGCTCTCCAGATTGGAAAGCACGACCAGCTGCTCCAGCCTAGCGAAATCGCGCATGTTTCCCGGCAGTTGGGGATTGGCCTCACGCCACTGCGCGGCGGTCATACCGAATAGCGCGACGTTGAGCAGGTCGGCCTCGCTGGCGTACACGGTAACGGTCTGAGCCTTGGTCAGTTGCGGTGGGATCAGCTGTTCCTTGATGGCGTCCGTGTGGATGCGGTAGTTGATTTTGGCCAGCGTGCGCTGAAAGCTCCATTCAAGCGATGTGGCGCGAGCCTCTTCATCCTTGAGTCGCTGAAACTCCTTGATAAGGTACAGCTTGAATTCGGGGCTAAGCCAGGAACCGAACTCGAAAGCAATGTCGCGGTGGAACAGGCCAAACGGCCAATAATCAGTCATTTGCGCGAATGGCTGGCAACATCAAAGGACGCAAGGGTATTAGAGGAAACGGCAGGTAACCGCAGGAAAGAGTGCTGGCGTGGGGTTACGTGGGGTCAACGATTTCCGATCTCGATCAGAGAATTTTCCAGATAGGAGTCCTGCATGTCAAGCAGGTTGCCCGCCTCGTCGTAGCAGTAGCCCGAGATCCGGTTCGTGTGAAGTTGAAGCTGCCCTGGTACACCGTGCCCCCGTAAGACCCGCTCGCCGACTGCGAGACGCGGTTGCCGTAGCGGTCGTAGGTCCAGCTTAGCGCCAACCCGGAGAACGGTCCACTCGACGCTGTTGCCCCGGTCAGGTGGTTGAACTTGTCGTAGGCAACGACAGATTCGAGGGCTTCGGCATGGATGAGGAGACAACGGAGAGCGTAATCTGCGGCTGGCGTAGAGATGTGCTTCCCATCCGAGCAAGCTCGGGTGAGGCGCCCGCAGTGGTGGGGGAACAAGCGTCAAAATAGCTTTGGGTGGGCCACCCGCCAATGGAAGATGCCATACTTGATGTCATTGTTTGGGGCTACTGTCGCTGCAATCTCTCAGCCGTTCCACAATTTTTTTTAATTCTTCTCGATTTCCCTCCGCGTCGATGCACTCCATCCTAATCTTGTTTAAATCACCGTTCGCAATCGGAATCGATGTGAACTCATCCCAATCCCACTCTTCTTCTGTCTCAAGAATGTGCCTTTCGATCGTGTCTGCAACATCGGCAGCGGTAAG
>CAIMNN010000527.1 GCA_903842845.1 uncultured Acidobacteriaceae bacterium
CTTCAGCCGTCGCAGTGGGCCGTTGCGTCCGTTGCCGGTGAAGCCGCGCACTACGCCGGTCGAATATATTGAGGCGCTGGGTTCGCTGTATCACAAGGCTGGAGCGAACGAGACTGCGCTCACCATCTGCTGGGAGCGGTTCCGGCGGCGTGCGCTCAAGCTCTGCGGCACACGGCCAATGAAGATGGATGCAGAGGAGTTGGCGTTGGTGATTCGCCGGCGCTTTCCCACGGCTGATGCGAAACTTGAGAAAGACCTGAAGGATGTGGAAGAGGCGGCGCGGATGGGCGTGGCGCAGCCGCGCATGGCACTGGTGCTGGCGCAAAAGCTGTATGCGCATCAGCGGGAGTTGATGATGCTGGCACGAAGCGGCAACTTTGTGGCGAAGAAGAATTTGTAAACAGATGGACCGAGATCAAACCAAGAGAGAATCAAAACGATGAGCGAAGAAATTAATAACCAGATTGTTAACCAGGAAGCGACACTGCGGTCAACGCATCAATTGATCACCCACGCGCGCATGGAGTTGGGCCGCGTGATCGCCGGGCAGGACCAGGTGATCGAAGAGGTGATCATCGCCGTGCTGTGCCAGGGACACGCGCTGCTTGAAGGCGTGCCGGGAACGGCGAAGACGCTGATAGTGAAAGCGCTGGGCCGGCTTGTGGGCCTCGGCTTCCAACGTGTGCAGGCGACGCCCGACCTGATGCCTGCCGACATACTCGGCACCAGCGTTCTGCGCGCGGGCGGCGAGAGCTTCACGTTCCACGCTGGGCCGGTCTTCACTGACCTGCTGCTCGTCGACGAAATTAACCGCATGCCTCCGCGCACCCAGGCCGCACTGCTTGAGTGCATGGAAGAGCGGCAAGTGACGAGCGATGGACAGCGTCGCGCACTACCGAAGTGGTTCACTGTTTTTGCGACGCAGAATCCGGTGGATTTCGAGGGAACGTATCCGCTGCCTGAAGCGCAGTTGGACCGATTCCTATTGAAGATTCGCGTCCCGTATCCGAATGCCGCGGACGAACAGCGCATCCTCGAGCGGCACCATGCGAGCAGCGGCGCGGGATTGCTCGACGATGTGCAGTTGGTTGCGTTGCCTGAAGCGCTGCTTGAAGCGGCGCGCAACGAGGTTCGCGCCATCCGCATTGAGCCTGAGCTCTATCAATATATATTGGGGCTTGTCCGCCGCACGCGCGAGTGGCCTACGCTTTCACTTGGCGCAAGTCCGCGCGCGGCCATCAGCGTGATGCGCGTTGCGCAAGCGCTTGCCGCATTTGAAGACCGCGACTATCTTGTGCCCGACGATGTGAAGCGCGCGTTTCTGCCGGTGCTGCGTCATCGTGTGTTGCTCAAGCCCGAGGCGGAGCTTGAAGGCTTTGACGCGGATCGCGTTCTCACTGACGTCATTGCAGCTGTTCCAGTGCCGAGGGCATAAACAGTGGTCGCTCCCTCACTCCATCCTGAAGCTATCAGCGCGCGTGCTGTGCGTCGGCGGAAATTTCCGTTTGGGCTGACGCCGCGCGCGCTCTGGCTGCTGCTCGCAGGATTTTTGTGGCTCTACCCGGGCTACTTCAATCCTCAGGTAAGCTTTGGATTTTTAGCGTGGGAGGGATTGATACTGCTGCTTGCGTTTGTCGACGCGTGGGGATTGCCGAAGCCGGAGCGCATCACGTTGGGGCGCAACTGGTCGAATGCGCCGGCGCTTGATTCGAAGACTGAGGTCGAGCTGAGTGTGACGCACGAGGGCGGACGCATTCTCGATTGTCGTTTGATAGACGACCTGCCGCTGGAGTTGGTTGCGATTCCAGAGACGCAGCGCGTGCTCGCATATCCGAACATCCCCGCGACGGTGCGCTACACCTTCACGCCGAATGAGCGCGGCGATTGGGAGGCGGGCAATCTTTTTATTCGTTATCGCACCAGTTTTGGATTGATCGAGCGCTGGGCACAGGCCGAGCTCAAGCAGACGGTGCGCGTGTATCCTGTGCTGCGTACCGGCGAAGAACAACAAATTTATCTGGCGCGCAGCCGACAGATAGAACTGCAACTGCGCCAGGCGCGGCAACGCGGACAGGGGCGCGAGTTTGAAAGCCTGCGCGAATACCGACCCGGCGACGACCTGCGTGATATCTGCTGGACGGCATCGGCGCGGCGTGGAGAGCTGATCACGCGGCAATATCAAACTGAGCGCAGCCAGGCAGTGTGGATAGTACTCGATTGCGGGCGGCTTATGCGTTCTCGCGTTGCAATGGGTGCAGAGCAGCACGAGAGCATGAGCGAGCTCGAATCGGTAGCCGCGCAGGGGAAGAAGAAACCGGCGCCACGTTACCGAGTGCATGATGCGTCAACATTGCACACAAAGCTTGACCACGCTACATCGACTGCCGTCGCGCTTGCGCAACTCGCACTGTTTTCAGGGGACCGCGTCGGGTTGCTTGCCTATGGACAGGGATTCCAGCAGCGTATTTTGCCCGGTCGCGGGGCGTCGCACCTGAGGCAGATCATCGAGTCGCTCGCGCAGTTGCGCGTTGAGCCGAGCGAGGCCGACCATCTGCGCGCAACAGCGACCATCAACCGCTTGCAGCCACGGCGCAGTTTGATCTTGTGGGTCACTGACCTGGCGGAGACAGCGATGCGGCCCGAGGTCATCGACGGCGCGATGCAGCTCTTGAAGCGGCACTTGCTGTTGTTCGTCACCATGGCGCAGCCGGAGGTGGAGCGCATCGCCAACGCCAACCCGCTGAGCGTGGATCAGATGTTCCGCGCCGCCGCCGCGCAGGAGATGGCCGCCCGCCGCGAGCGCCTGCTTGCGCAGCTCAACGAACACGGCGCGCGCACCATGGATCTGAACCCCGACATGCTGACGACCTCGGTACTGAACCAGTACCTCGCCATCAAGGAGCGGTCGCTGATCTAAATTGGTCAAGGCCTGCCCGCCGCACTATATCCTTTCTTCATGCGCCGCTTTCTTATCGCCGGGTTGTTACTGACCGCAGCAGTTCTCTCTGCGCAAACCGTCAAGCTCACACCGCAGACACTCTCGCCCGGCTCGCCGGTGTTGATTGAGATTATGGTCGACGATGCGACGGCGATAGACGGAACTCTGCGCGAACAGCCGGTCCGCTTTTTCCGTGCAGCAAACAATCGCTGGTATGCGCTGGCGGGCATCGATGTAGAAGCGCCAGTCGAACCGGTGAAGCTGGCGTTGAAAATTCATCACGCGAATGGCACCAGTAACGATCTCGCACGCGAGATTCCACTCATTCCCACGCACTACCGCACGGCGACGATCTCAGTCGCGCCGAAGTTTGTCGCTCCTCCGCCCGAGGCAGAAAAAGAAATTGCCGAAGAAAAAGAATTGAAAGACAAACTCTTCACCGCGGCGAACGCGCGCCAGGACGAGCAGCCGGAGTGGAGCGCGGAGTTTCGCGTGCCGGTGAAGTCGCAGGCGACGGACAGCTTTGGCACGCGCCGCGTTGTGAAGAGCAACACCGATGCGACACAAAAGATTGAGAGCATCCACAAGGGAATGGACTTTCGCGCGGCAACCGGAACGCCGGTTCACGCGGCAAACTCCGGCACTGTACTGCTTGCGCAACATCTTTACTACGAGGGCAACTGCGTCATCCTCGACCACGGCTTCGGCCTCTATACGCTGTACATGCATCTCTCTCGTATCGATGTGAAGCCCGGCGACCGGGTCACGACCGGCGAGCTGCTCGGCCTCTCCGGGGCCACTGGCAGAGTGACTGGGCCGCACCTGCACTGGGCTGTCCGATACCAAAGTATCTACCTCGACCCGGGTAAGTTACTGAAAATTGTGTTACCTAAGCCTTAAGACCGGGTTGGGCTATTGAAATGGAAGTTATTCCATAAAATACTCAAATAAAAATGCTTAATCAGCAATTAGCTAGTCAATATCCAGAGCCAATCATACCAAAATTTGTGTATTTCCGGTTAAAATTTACTATTTTTCGCAAATTTAAGTTGATATTAACATTAACTAGTGATATCAAATAAGCAATACACAACAGCACCCGAGGGCAGCCTTCTATTTATTGAGAGTACGAAGGATAGTTCACAGGTGGAGTTGTTATTACATAAACCCTCTAGACCGACTTGATGTGCGGTTCTGGCGTCAGCTCCGGAACCGCACACTTTTTTACCGGCCGCCCTCGCAGCAAGCCAAACGCGCAATCTGTTAAACTCCGCAGCGGAGGAGTTCTTCGTGTCCCATGCAAATACGGCGCCGCGCGCGCTTACCCAGCTCAGTGAAGAGGAGCAATTCTTTTTCGCGACCATCAAGAAGTTCGCCGAGGATGAGATCGGCCCGCACGTTCAAAAGATGGACGAGGAAGCGCACTACGCGCCGGGGTTGGTGGGCAAACTATTTGAGATGGGGCTCATGGGTATCGAAGTTCCCGAAGAACATGGCGGCGCAGGCGGAAGTTTTTTTGACGCGATTCTTGCCGTCGAGGCGATTTCGACAGTAGAGCCCGGCGTGGGCGTGCTGGTCGATGTGCAGAACACTCTTTGCGTGAACGCGCTTAAGCGCTGGGGTACGGCGGCGCAGCACAAGAAGTGGTTCCCACGTCTCGCGGCGGATACGGTTTGCAGTTACGCGCTGAGCGAGGCGAACTCGGGATCGGATGCGTTTGCACTTGAGACGCGCTATGAGAAAACGGCCACCGGTTACCGGCTCAACGGGCGCAAGCTCTGGATATCGAACGCGAAAGAGGCC
>CAIMNN010000528.1 GCA_903842845.1 uncultured Acidobacteriaceae bacterium
TACCAAGAAAGATAATATTGTCGCGAAGCAGACGAGAGTAAATGTCGTAGGCACGCTCGCCCCGGCTCGTCTGTTCAACCACCATGGGTACCAATGCCATATTGATCTCAATCCAGTACGTACAGTTTGGGGCCGCGTTGTGCGGCCCGGATTTGAATTACACGGTGACGGGCAACCGCTCATAGAGCTGGTGGGCCGTCTTTTCGCGTACGAGCGATTCACGAATTCTAGCCATACCGCCATCTTCGGTCAAACGCTTGTGGAGTTCCTCGACCGGCTCGCGGCTTTGAAGAGCGGCCATCTGCACTTCGCGGTCTATCTCCTCGTCGCTGACGGTGATGTTTTCGATTGCGGCAATTTTATCGAGGATGAGTGCGCCCTTGACCTCGGCCGTAGCGCCGTCGCGCTGTGCGGCGCGCAGGCGGTTGAAGTCGAGGCGCTTCATCTGGTCTTCGGTCATGCCCTGCTGAGCCAGTGCACGCAGGCCGCGCTCGAGGCGGGTGTCGACCTGCTGCTGAATGAGAGATTCAGGAACGGGGAAGGAAAATTTTTCAGCGAGTGCCGCGAAGAGACGATTGCGCGTGTCGTCCTCGATGCTGGCGCTTTTGCGGCTGGTGAGGTAATCGCGCACGCGGGTTTCGAGCGCGGCGAGGTTCTCAAAGTTGCCGATCTCCTTGGCGAAGTCGTCGTCGAGGACGGGCATGATGCGGTTCTTGATGGCCTTGACGGTGACGGTGTAGGCGACGGTTTTGCCGGCGAGCTTGGGCTCCTGGTAGTCGGCGGGGTAGAGGACCTCGACCTTGAGCTCCTGTCCGGCTTTGGAACCGCGGAGCGCTTCATTGAAGGCGGGCAGAGTGGTCTTGCCGCCAATCTCGACGAGTGCGTCTTCACCGGTGACGGGCGGAGCGGCTTCTTCGCCCTCGGCTGTCTGGACATCGCCTGTGTAAGTGATCTGCGCCCAGTCGCCATCGACGAGCGGGCGGTCTTCTTCGACGGGCTCGATGGTGGCGCGTGATTCACGGAGCTGTGTGAGCTCGGCCTGGTACTCCTCGTCGGTGACGGATTCGGTGGGCTTGTCGACCTTGATGGACTCGTAGCCTTCGACGCTGAAGTCAGGGACGTACTCGAAGAGCGCTTTGACGTGGAGGGGTGCGCCGTCTTCAACGGTGAGTTCGGCAACCTGCGGCTGGCCGACGGGTGCGACACCCAGCTCGCGAACGGCCTTGTTGAAGCGCTCGGGGAGAAGGTGGTCGATGACGTCTTTGCGAATCTCTGCGGCGAAGCGTTTGGTGACGACCGAATCAGGAACCTTGCCGGGACGGAAGCCGGGGATGCGCGCGTACTTGCGGTAGTTGGCCGAGACGGATTTGTAGGCCTTTGAGACCTCAGCGGCGGGGATGTCGAGAATGACCTCGCGTGTGCACTCGGGGTTCAGCGCCGGCGCGTGGTGATGATGCTCGTGGCCCTCATGATTGTGGTCGTGGCCCTCGTGATCGTGATCATGTGCTGAAACGTTTTCAGCCGTGTTGTCGGTTGCTTCAGTTGTGCTCAAAGTGATTACCTTCCAAAAAAGTGCGGGAGCCCCGAAAAGTGAGAGCGGCTCGATTGCCGAAGTCCAGCTTGTGCCGGAGATTTGGGGCGTATCTCTCTATCGTATGAGGGTTTCGGTAGATGGGTCAAACCGGGGGGGACGTGAAATCCACACTACGGGAACTGATTGGATACGTTACCGATAGGGTTCTGAGTCGCGGAAAGAGTGGTTTGGAGGTCACGATGCGGAACGGGGTTTGCGTGTACTTGTTGCCGTACAATCCAGCTATGACTGTGAAGGCGCGTACGTTGAATGAACTGAACGAGTTAGTGGTGGGGTGCGCGCGCTGCCCGCGGCTGCGGAGCTACTGCGCCGAGGTGGCGCGGGTGAAGCGGCGGTCGTATTTGGGCGAGGAATACTGGGGAAAGCCGGTTCCGGGATTTGGGGACCCGCAGGCGCGGGTGATGGTGCTGGGATTGGCTCCGGGGGCGCATGGGTCAAACCGGACGGGGCGGATGTTCACCGGCGATGGGTCGGGGGATTTTATGTATCCGGTGCTGCACGAGGTGGGATTTGCGTCTCAGGCGGAGGCGCGGGGTTTGGGCGATGGGTTGGAGTTGCGCGATATGTGGATAACGGCGGTGGGGCGTTGCGCGCCTCCGCAGAACAAACCGACGACCGAGGAGCTGGCGAATTGCGCGCCGTGGCTGGATGAGGAGATTCAATTGTTGGGGCGGTTGAAAGTAGTGGTTTGTTTGGGGCGGATTGCTTTTGATGGATTTTTGGCGAGTGCGGTGCGGCGGGGAGTTATCAAGGCGAAGCGCGGTTATGTGTTTGGGCATGGAGTGGAGTATGAGTTGCCAGATGGTGTGATGCTGCTGGCGTCGTTTCATCCGTCGTTACAGAATACGAACACGGGGAAGCTGACGCGTGGGATGTTTGTGAACATCTTCGAGCGGGCGCAACAAATAGCGTCAAGCGTCCAGCGTCGAGCCAGTAGTGACACAGGGAGAGCGTAATGAAGATGGATTTTTTGTCGCGTGAGGAATTGCTTGTAGTGGTTGAGGAGTTGCGGCTGCGCGCCGTTGCCGAGGGCGGAGCGGCGAGCAAGCGGCTGGCGGATTTTCCGCGACATTACACGGAGGTTGCTTATCGTGTGGCGAGCGGGATTGGCGAGTTGCATCACAACTGGGCGGATACGTTTTTTATCTTGGTGGGAAGTGCGGAGTTGGTGACGGGCGGCGAGCTGGTTGATGCGCGCGAAGTTGGGCCAGGCGAGGAGCGGGGAACTTCGATAACCGGCACGGCGCGAAGACGGGTTGCAGCCGGAGATGTGGTGCACATTCCGGCAGGTCTGCCGCATCAGATGATTTTGAGTGAGTGTGAGACGGTGGCGTATTTTGTGTTGAAGATACAGGAAAAATAAAAACGCCCGGAGGCGTTTAGCAAATATGGAGCGGGATACAGGGATCGAACCGACAACATTCAGCATAGGAATAAGCAGACAACTGGAAATCAAAAACCGATAGTCTATCCGCGCCCGTTTATTTTCGAGGTCGCTGCTTTGCGGATATTGATCGAATAATGAGCTTGCCACCACCCTTTTTGACGAAGGGGGGATCTGCTTGAGCCTCGGCGTTATCAAGCAGCTCCTGAACCTCGGGTCTGCTTAAAGTTGCAGCGCCCTCAAGTCTCACAAATCGATTCTGCTTGCCGCTGCCTTGCAATATTTGGTGCGGGTCAGGCAGCGTGGCGCCGTGATAGAAGCTGAGACCAATTCCTTTTGAATTTGTCGCGAGCGAGACAACGCAATCGGACGGTCGCTCTGTGGTGCAATAGCCGATCACAAAGAAGTTGTAGTTGTCGTACACCAATTCGTTTGCCGTCGGGAATCGCTTGCGCATAACGGATCTGCATTCGCGAATCAGCTTACCGATAGCGGGCTCGAACTTGGCGATGAAGTCGTCCAGTTGTTGTTCCGGGGTTTTTGGCATGCATTGAATGCTACGTTGTTTTCATGCGCCTATCAAGATATTTGACTCAAAACCATGTTCATATGCATGAAACCGACTTGAACAGAAGTTGGCTTGCCGGGAGCCACACTTAGCAATCAATTCAAAACTGGAGCGGGAGACCGGGATCGAACCGGCGACATTCA
>CAIMNN010000529.1 GCA_903842845.1 uncultured Acidobacteriaceae bacterium
CGCCATCGTCCGCAATCCTAGAGATTGAAAAATGAGGGAACCGGCCGTCATGCGCCTCTATGACGGCCACGGCTTCGAATTCCCGGCCCTTGGCCTTATGGACCGTAAGCAACTGAAGGCAGTGTTTGGGTTGAGCGAAAATGCCCAGGTCTTCGATGGCGAGCCTATCCCCACCGTCTCGGCCCGCGATATCTGTCACCATTTGCGCCGCCGATTCTTTCAAAACGGCCGCGTCTGTGGTGGACAACATCTCTGCATCAACAAGAACTCTGGCGAAACGCTCGGTCGCGTCAACGATCCAATCGATAGCGGAAGCCGATGTGTTTCTTGCCGCCGCCGCTTCACCGAGAAGTTTGCAAACAACGACGCGCCCTTTGAAATCGAATACAGAATACGTGGCATGGTCGGTCAAGTTGGTGATGACCGAAAAAAGGGCGCGCTGCACGGCAAGCGCGATCTCGGACTCTGGGCTCTCCAAGTAGGCGGCAACAGGTTCAACCAACTGCGCGATCAGATGACTTCGTTTGTAGGGTCGTGCACCTGGACCGATGACAGGTATGCCGTGTCGGCGAAGCTCTTGCGCAAGTTTGAAGAGAGAAACCCACCAAGAAGCCATGATTGCAACCTTACCGAGCGGAACGCCCAACTCTCTTACGGCCGGGAGGAAATGATCGAAGATGCCCGCAGCCGGGTTGGCAACCTGGTTATGGATTGGAACAATCGGGCAATCTGCATACTCCCCGACCGCGCGCATAGGCGGATCGGAAGCGCACAGCCGTTCGGCATGGGCACAGATGCTGGCCGAGGACCGGAAGTTCCCCGTGAGGTGATGGTCAGTACTTGCATGAATGTGATCAGCGAATTCTATGAGAAGCTCAGGTGATGCCCCAGCGAACCGATAAATGGACTGGTTTGGATCACCGACACAGAAGAACGTCGTCCGGCCATACTTGTGAATTTCTTTCAGGATCAGGATTTGGCCGGGAGACGAGTCCTGGAACTCATCCACAAGAATCCAGGAGAACCGGCTTGCAAGTGCGCTGGATATATGAGCGTAAGCGCTGACGAGACGGCCTGCGTGATAGACGATTTCATTTAGGGTCACGTAGGCGTTTTCATCGAGCCATGCACACCATTCGCGCTGAAGATCTACGGGTAGTGTTTCCACCTGTGAAGGATTTCCGTCAGGCGCACGCTGAACTCGTTCGAACTCTTCAAAGGCAAATGCCTTGAGCTGGTATCGCTGCATCAACTCTTTGGCTTTGTCCGAGTAAGCCTCCATGTCCGCCGTGAGTATCGTAAACCGGTTTCTCAATTCAGGGAGCAGATGGTGAAACGGACGTAGTATGTTCTGAAGTGCAAATCCGTGGATGGTAGAAATATCGTAATAGAGATCGTCATCGCCAAAGCAATTTTCACGAAGCCGGGAATCAATTTCATCGGCTGCGGCATTTGTGTGCGTAATGCAGGCTATCCGCCTCGTGGTATATCTCACAGACTCGATGCAGTGCAGAAGTTTCGCTATAATGGCGCGCGTCTTCCCGCTTCCCGGACAGGAGACGAGGCATACATGGCCCGTTTCCGCAACCGCTTTGCGCTGTTCATCCGTTAATCGCATTTGTGCCTAACCACTCCACCGCACCGCGTATGTAGTCCGGAATCGCCTTCGCTGTGCTGACATGCTTGGAGACGACTTGAGCGTACCGCGCCTTTCCAAACCTTTTGGCTGTTCGCAGCACACGGTCCTTCGTGGCGGAGAGATCGGGTTTATTCCCTGCATCAGATTCTTCTTTCAGCCGCTTAAGCGTAGCGGCGAGCCGGGGAGCGCCAATCTCGCGTGTGGCGTCTTCGAGCATTTCAAGAGTTCCATGAAGCGTTATCTCTCGCTCAAATGTGCTTTCGCATGTGAATGTTTCCACGTAGGTTCCGCGTAAAGCGTCCAGATCCTGGCGTGATGGTGAAGGGTCTTCCTCCTCCTCTTCGGGAGGAATGTCTGGATCGGCATCCGAAGGGGACAAATCACCGTCCGTGAGGATGGCGCATTTCTTCTTAATGCCTCCCGGCCCGAAGAGCTTGGCATAGGAGGCAAAATGAGTGCCGAAGATAGGAACGACAGCAATGCCCTCCTCATCCAGGTCGATGCCCATCACAGCCTTTACCAAGCCGGGTATTACAAATTGCTCTGCGGGTCCCTCAACTAATAGGACTTTGCGGGCGTAGAGAAGAGCGGAACGAGTCGCATCGAGATACCGTTCAAGGTCGGAAACATCTTCCGGCATCAGCGCAGGGATGGTGGTCGGTTTCGCGAATGTCGAGACGGCTCCTCCACTCGAAGTCAGAACAACATGCGAGGATAGCGGCACGCCAGACGTGATATGAGTGCTGTGTGTTGTGATGAAGACCTGAACATTCCTCTCTTGCAAAGCGGTCAAGAGAACCCGCTGCAGTTGAGGATGAAGGTGCGCTTCAGGCTCCTCGACAAGAAGGATCTGACCTGCGGTCTTTTTCTCGGCGACGCGACGCTCAAAGTAGTGCTGAAGCATGCTTATATACAGAATGTTATTCAGCCCAAGACCATTTCTGCTTGGGTCGAGGTTGGTGAGGCCGTAGCCAGAGAGCAGGACCTTCAGTCCGCGCGAAATATCAGCAAATGACGGCTCTCCTAGGCCCAGCGATACGCCCATCGCGAAGGACTTCCCCGCCGCCGCTTTGAATGACTCGCTGAGTTGAGTGCCAAGGTCACCAATGGTTGCACTCGCGTTGATGTTGGTGTTCGCCGTTTGCAGGAACCCAACAAGCGCAGTTTGCTCTGCTTCCGGTATCTTTCGCTGCTCCACGATTTGCTGGAGAGGTGAAGTGCGGGGAGCAGCAAGACGGCCTTCCACATCCCGTAACGCCTCCATTAGAACGAGCAAGAAGCCCTGTTGGAGATTGTCCGTGCTGAATCGTGTTCCGAAAGAGTCTCTCCATGTGACTCTATTGAGATCAATATCGTCACCGCCAGCGGCGATTTCCCAAACGTAGTCATCCATCCCAAGCCGCGGTACAGGATCACCCTCTGGCAATTGTTCAATGGTCTCGCGCACGGTTGCCTTAGGCCTGAAACGATAGGAGATGCGGGCCTTTCCGTTTCTAAGAACCGCAGTGAAGGGTAATGCCTCTTCGTTCGGCTTCCCGGCAAAGTCGGAGAATTCTACCGAAACTAGAACGTGGTCCGGGGTTGTGAAGGTGAGCCCAGCCGATAAATCTTCCGGTTGCAAACGACGCCGCTGTGCACTGATGTTGCCGTCGAGCA
>CAIMNN010000530.1 GCA_903842845.1 uncultured Acidobacteriaceae bacterium
GACAATTTTTTCAGATCTGCCAGCAGATTTTTAAAAGAGTCATCCTTGAATTCACTTCTCGATAATGTCATTTCATGTGTAATGCTACTATCACCTTTTCTGCTAATTTCAACATCAACGATAAATCGTGGTTCAATAAAAATTGTTTCCCGCTTACAAACGCCCTTTTTGGCATAAAACGGTATACCCGGGAGGTTTTTATCTTGATCTGCTGATGTAATTGGTGGCGCAGACTTTGAGGCAACCACATTAAGTGTTGGGTGACCACAGCCGCTAGACATAATAACGACGGGGAACGCTAATATGAACAATCTGTAACATGAGAGAATGCTTTTCATTTTTGATTTACCTCCGACATTGAGCTTGCAAAATAGAAGCGAGATCAAGCTAGATTACTCTTGTCCTCGCACTTTAGTTCGTTACTTGCCATTTAAGTAATCAACATTGCTTACACGTCCAACATTCTGTCGAGCGCAATGCGCGCCCAGTGCTTGACCTCGGGCTTGACGGTGATGCGGTTGACGACGTTGCCTTCGACGAGGTTTTCGAGCGCCCAGCATAGGTGTTGCGGGCTGATGCGGAACATGGTCGTGCACAGGCACCCCGCGTCGTCGAGCGAGATGATCTTTTTGCCCTGCGGCGCGTACTCGTGTGCGAGGCGGTTGACCAGGTGAATCTCGGTCCCGATGGCGATGGTTGAGCCGACGGGCGACTCTTCAACAAATTTGATAATGCCCTCAGTGGAGCCCAGCGCGTCGGCCTTCTGGCAAACCTCCCAACGGCACTCCGGGTGCACGATGACGCGCAGCCCAGGGTACTTGGCGCGGAGCGCGTCGACGTGGCTCGGCAAAAATCTCTGATGCACTGCGCAGTGGCCCTTCCAAAGCAGGATGCGGCTCGCGGCGAGCGCGGCCATTGAAACGCCGCCGGTTTGCTGGCCAATCTGCACAGCCCACGGATCCCACACCTGCATCTCGCCGAGCGGAATGCCCATCGCGAATCCGGTGTTGCGGCCTAAGTGCTGGTCGGGCAGGAAGAGGATGCGCTTTTTGCGTTTGAATGCCCAGTCGAATGCGTGGGCGGCGTTCGATGACGTGCACACCAATCCGCCGCGCTCGCCGCAGAAGGCCTTGATGGCGGCAGACGAGTTCATGTAGGTCAGCGGAATGGTGTCAGCGGCGATGCCGGCGGCAACAAGGGCGCGCCAGCAGGCTTCGACCTGCGATATCTCCGCCATGTCGGCCATGGAGCAGCCGGCGTTCAGGTCGGGCAGAATGACCTGCTGGTCCGAGTTCGAGAGCACGTCGGCGCTTTCCGCCATGAAGTGCACGCCGCAGAAGATGATGTAGCGCGCATCGGAGTCGGCGACGTAGCGGGAAAGCTTGTAGCTGTCGCCTGTGTAGTCGGCGAAGCGGATGACCTCATCGCGTTGATAATGATGGCCAAGCAGAATGGTGGTTGCGCCGAGGGCTTCGCGGGCGGCGTGGATGCGCGCGTCCATGGAGTGGTCGGGCTGAGAGAGATAGTCCTCGAGTGAGCAACTAGTGCCGGTGGCGTAGTTCGCCAACAGGGCTTCCTCGGAAGTTTCTTCCAGGGTCAGATTCACTTGTTCCGCCTTCAGTCCACAGCGCCTATTGCAGCCTGCGAACGGGGATGTTGAAAGCACTTTCGGGATGCAGTGGATGCGCGTCTTTCCCATCCACGGGGGTGTTGCAGCCCTTCACTTATTTAGATGAGCTGGCCCGGGAATTGATGCACCCGGTCCGTCATCGTATGAAAGATAGTTTAACCCATTTGTAACCTTAGGCCAATGGGTGCGGGGCTGGTAGTGCAGGCTGCCGGGCTTAATTTTCCCTAATAGGGGAGAAAAGAATAAACAGGGCGCAAGCCATTGATTAATCAGCTTCAGGCGGAAGGTGAGAGGTCTTGCGACAGAAAGTAATATACTTAAATGCTTATGGCTAGATAATAACTGATATATACTCAATAAGTAATTGATTATCATGCAGTCGAGGTGCAAGGATGCTTTTCACACCGCCAGTACTCGGGGCAACAGAAACAGCAATTCTGGCTGAGATCAACCGCATTCGTAAAGAAGTGCGGCATGTGACCGCGCGGCCACGCAGATGGTCAGGAATGTTGCGCACAATGATGCTGGCGAGCGCGATTCGCGGGTCCAACAGCATTGAGGGCTACAACGCCAGTGTTGAAGACGCCTTGGCGGCGGTGCAGGGCACGGAGCCATTTGCAGCCGAGGGCGAGACGTGGAATGCGTTGAGCAGCTATCGCAGCGCAATGACGTTTGTGTTGCAGTTGGCCAATGACCCATCGTTCCGGTACGAGCAAGGTTTCATCCGCAGCCTTCATTACATGATGCTGCAATATGACCTTCAAAAAAATCCCGGCAATTGGCGACCGGGCTCCATTTTTGTGTTCGACGAGAAACGAAAGACGGCAGTGTACGAGGCGCCGCAACGGGAATTGGTTGAGCCGCTGATGGCTGAATTGATGGAAGCCTTGAATGCACCGAGCGATGCGCCGGAATTGGTGCGCGCTGCGATGGCGCATTTGAACCTGGTCATGATCCATCCTTTTTCTGATGGCAACGGCCGCATGGCGCGATGCCTGCATACACTTGTGCTGGCCCGTGAGGGAATTCTGGAGCCGGATTTTTGCAGCATCGAAGAGTATCTGGGGAGGGAGCAGCAGGCTTATTACGATGTGTTGGCGCTGGTTGGGCAGGGCACATGGCACCCGGAGAATGATGCCCGACCCTGGATACGATTCATACTCAAGGCGCACTTCACACAGGCGCACAGGATCCTATGGCTCAACGAGCAATTGGACAAGGTGTGGACCGCAGCGGAGAAGATTGTTACCGAGAATGGGTTGCCATCGCGCTCAGTGCAGGCGGTTGCCGATGGCATTTGGGGATTGAAGATCAAAAATGCGACGTACAGGAAATTTGCATCAGTCTCAGAAAACCTTGCCAGTCGCGACTTGAAGTTGCTTGTGGACAAGAAGCTATTGATGCCGGCTGGTGAAAAGCGCGGACGCTACTATGAGCCGTCTGCCTATCTGAAGGAACTGCGCAACTCCGTGTTCAGCCGATTCACGCCGCCGCAGATTCCGGGCGAGTAATCACGCTGGGAGGGAAATGCGCTCGAAGGGCAGATCTTCCATTTGTGACCTTTATGATGAGGCAGTTATCATTACGGGTGAACGGGGAGAGCGGAAGCGGAATGACGGCAGAGATCCAAGCGGCAAGTATCGGAATCCCGGATACTTTCTTTATTTTGATGCTGGCGCTGGTGGTCTTTGGACCGCGGCGGCTGCCGGAGATTGGCCGCCAGGTCGGCAAGCTGATGTATGAGTTCCGCAAGGCCTCGAACGACTTCAAGTATCAGATGGAAGAGGAGTTACGCAAGACCGAGGAAGCCGACCGGCGCAAGAAGCTGGACGACGAGAACAGACAGCTTTATCCGGCTCTGGGAGCTCCTGCGGTTGTGGACGCCGCTGCAACAGATGCTGAAGCGAAGCCTCAGGTGGTGGGAGAGTCGACAGGCTTGACGATTCAGCCGCCCTCGACGGGCACAGCGGTCTTCCGCGGCAAGTCGATGGTTCAGTTGACCGAAGAGGCCGAAGCGCTGGCCGAACATACGCGCGCTTCCATTGCGTCGCGGACAGCTGAAACGCCTGCAACTTCAAGCGAAACAAAGCCGACTAAGCCGAAGACGGCGAAGAAATCAACCTCCGCACCCAAGATTGAAAAAGAGCCCAAGCCAGCCGCAGAAACCAAAGCGAAAAAAAGCACTGCCAGCAAGAAGGCGGTAAAGAATGGTTGACGCTGGCGATATGATCGACAAGGCGAAGGCCGAGCTGGGCTCCCGCGCCGACCTGCCGGGAATGTCGCTGATGCAGCATCTCGATGAGCTGCGCAAGCGCATCGTTCATTCAGTGCTCTACCTGGTCGCCGGTTATATTGTGGCCGTTATCTTTGCGCCCAAGCTGTATTTGATTTTGCAGGCCCCGCTCAACCAACTGAAACTTCCGCTGAACTTTACCCATCCGGCGGACCTGGTCACGCTGCGTTACATTCAGATTCCTCTGGTCGGCGGAGCGATTCTGGCCGCGCCATTCATCCTCTTCCAACTGTGGCTCTTCATTGCGCCGGCGCTTTACTCGCGCGAAAAGCGGTATGTGCTCCCGTTCATGGGCTCTGCGATTTTGCTTTTTATGGGCGGCACGTTTCTCGGCTACTACTTTGTCTTTCCCGGCCTGTTGAAGTTCCTCATCTCTGACCTCGGCGCGCAACTCGGCATTCATCCGCTCATCAGCATTGAAGAATACACAGGTTTTTTCTTCTCGTTGATCCTCGGCATGGGTGCGACCTTTGAACTGCCGGTGGTGATGGTCTTTCTGGCGATGTTCGGCATCTGTAGCCCGTCGTTTTACTGGAAGAACATCCGCTACGCTATCCTGCTGATCTTCATCATCGCGGCCATCATCACGCCCACGCCGGATATCTCGACCATGTGCGTCTTTGCCTCGCCCATGATGCTGCTTTATTTTGTAGGCATCGCCGGCGCATGGTTTGTGCATCCCGCGCGCAAAAAGAAGAAGGAGAAGGCAGCATGAGATTTTTAATTGCTTTACTGTCGGCGCTCTTGATGCTCTCTTCTGCTTCTGTTGAGGCGCAGGGCGGCTTCAACGGTGCCAAGGCGCTTGAGTATGCGCGCCAATTCGTGGCCATCGGCCCGCGCTGGCCCACCAGCCCCGGCCACGTGAAGGCCGAAGAGTTTTTGCGTGCGCAGTTCAAGAACGACAAGCTTGAGGAAGACACCTTCACCGCGAACACGCC
>CAIMNN010000531.1 GCA_903842845.1 uncultured Acidobacteriaceae bacterium
ATCCTCGCCGCCGCTCTCGCAACATCAGCCCAATCCCCCCGCATCACCGCCGCAATCGACGACCACGACCGCGCCTCGCTCCCCCACTCCCTCCATCCCCTCATCGCCCGAGCACATGACCTCGGCCCCCTCGCGCCCGAAGAGCCCGCCTCACGCCTCCTCCTCGTCCTCCGCCGCGCCCCCGAGCAGGAAGCCGCGCTCAACAACTTCATCGCTTCCGCCCACTCCCCCGGCGACCCCAACTTCCATAACTGGCTCAAGCCCAATGACTTCGGCCGCCTCTACGGCCCCGCCGACTCTGACCTCGAAGCCCTCCGCGGATGGCTCCAATCCCACGGCCTCACCGTCAACAACCTCCACGCCGGCCGCACCGCAATCGAGTTCTCCGGCACCGCAGGTCAGCTCAAATCCGCCTTCCACACCGAGCTCCACCGCTACTCCATCCACGGCCGCTCCTTCATCGCCAACGCAACCTCCGGCTCCGTCCCCTCCGTCCTCGCCCCACTCGTCCTCGGCCTCGTCCCCACCACTTCCATCAAGCCCGTCAGCTACATCAACACCCCCGGCCAGGCCCGCTACAACCCGCACACCCACGCCTCCACTCCACTTTGGGAAATTCCCACAATCGGCCCCACGCCCTCCCTCGCCGTCGCCCCCGTCGACCTCTACAACCAGTACGACATGAACGCCGCCTTCGCCAACAACATCAACGGCTACGCCCAATGGATCGCCATCATCAGCGATTCCAACATCGACGTCACCGTCGTCAAGGACTACCAATCCATCTTCTCCATCTACAGTTTTCTTCCTGAAGTCGTCGTCGACGGCGACGATCCCGGCATCGGCCCCAACGCTATCGAAGCCTACCTCGACACCGAACTCGCCATGGCCGCCGCCCCGCGCGCCAAAGTTCTCCTCTACGTCTCCGCCGGCTCCGCCACTACATCCGGCCTCTACCTCGCCGCTCTCCGCGCAGTCGAAGATGACGTCGCCGGCGTCATCAGCATGAGCTACGGCGAGTGCGAAGCCAACCTCGGCACCGCTGGCAACGCATTCTGGTATCAGCTCTGGCAGCAGGCCGCAGCGCAAGGCCAAACCGTCTTCGTCGCTTCAGGCGACTCCGGCTCCGCAGGCTGCGACAACTTCTCCACCGAGTCCCAGGCCTTTGAAGGCCTCGCCGTCAACGGCATCGCCTCCACTCCCTTCAACGTCGCCGTCGGCGCAACCGACTTCTATTATTCGCAATTCAACGGCAGCTCCTCCGCCCTCAACGCCCAACTCGCCAGTTACTGGTCGCTCACGCCCACCGGCTTCCCCTCGCCCAACCTCCTCAAACCCATCCCCGAGCAGCCCTGGAATGTCTCTCTCGGCTACAACATCCTCAGCGACCTCGGCTCGCAATCCACATGGAACATCCTCGCCACCGGCGGCGGTGCCAGCAGCGCGGCCATCACCGCCAACAACAAACCCGCCGGCTACGCCAAGCCCGCATGGCAATCCGCAAACGGCGTCCCCGCAGACAGCCACCGCGACCTCCCCGACCTCTCCCTCTTCGGCGGCACCGCAGCAAATTACAGTTACCATCCCATCTGCGCCACGCTCATCGATTGCACCAGCTTCAACTCCGCTGGCGGCGTCCTCATCACCGCGGTCGGTGGCACCAGCGCCGCCGCGCCGCTTATGGCCGGCATTCAATCGCTCGTCAATCAGTACACCGGCGCGTGGCAGGGCCAGGCCAATTTCGTCTACTATCCGCTCTTCGCCGCATACCCGTCGGCTTTCCACGACGTCACCACCGGACAAAACACCGTCCTCTGCATCAGCGGAACGCCCGCCTGCGTCCCCACCGGCGCGCCCGAATATCTCAACGTTGAAAGTGGCTATACCGCCGCCACCGGTTACGACCAATCCTCCGGCCTCGGCTCTGTCGACGTCTGGAACCTCATCAAAGGCTGGTCCACCGTCACCTTCAAACCCACTACAACCTCGCTCAACTTCTCATCCACAAACTTCGCCCACGGCAAAACCGTCACCGTCACCAGCGCCGTCACTCCAAAATCCGGCACCGGCACGCCCACCGGCACAGTCGCCCTCTCCACCATCGACGGTGTCAGCCGCGCCGGCAGTTTCGGCGCGTTCACCCTCACCAACGGAACCGTCTCCGCGCAAATCGACAACCTCCCCGGCGGCAGCTACTACGTCGCCGCAACTTACTCCGGTGACGCCACCTACGCCGCCAGCACTTCGCCCTACACGCTCATCACCATCTCCCCCGAAAGCGATTACATCCTTGCCGCCGGTTGGGTACTCAATCCCTACGATCTGAATTTCTATCCCATCCAATCCGGCATCACGCTGCCCTACGGCGCTGAGATCTATCTCGACGCTGAAGTCTTCGGCGTCAACGAATCATTCCCCAACCAACTCGCCGCCGCAACCGGAGCCATCACCTTCTCCGACTCCGCCGGCCCCAGCAGTGCCCACCCAATCGAAGTCAACGGCATCGCAGAGTGGGCCGGCGGCAACTTCACGCCCGCCACGCACAACATCAGCCTCGCTTACGCCGGCGACGCCAGCTTCAAATCCTCCTCCGCCGCCAACGCCTTCACCTTCTCCATCCTCAAAGGCAACACCATCCTCAAAATCGTTCCCCTCTCCGGCGAAGTCGCTCCCGGCGGCTCCATGTCCGTCGACGTTCAGCTCTATATGGGTTATCAACCTCTGCTCGGCTCATTGCCTTCAGGCACTGTCTCCGTCACTCTCGGCTCATCCACTCAAAACGTCACACTCAGCGCCTACGGAACCAGCGGCAATCAATACCTTGAAGGCATCGTCACCTTCACAAACCTCCCCGCCGGAATCCTCCCGCTCACCGCAACCTACGCCGGCGACACAAACTGGCTCGGCGCATCAGCTAACGGCGGCACCGTCGTCTCCCTCTCCACACTGCTCCCGCCCACCGTCACACTCTCGCCCTCATCCACCACCATCGCTCCCGCTCAATCCGCCACCTTCACCGCCACCGTCACCGGACCCAACGGCAAACCCATCCCCACCGGCACCATCACTCTCGAATGCGACGACGAAACCTACCAGCTCAAACAATCACTCACCGTCGGCGCAAGCTCCTCCTCAACCGCTTTCACCGTCCCCGCCAACGCCCTCCTCAACGGCAACAACACCCTCGTCGCCGTCTACTCAGGTGACACAAACTACACCCCCGGCGCTTCCGCAGCCTCAACCCTCAACCTCAACGAAGCCGACTTCCGCCTCACCCTGCTCAACACCTCGCTCGACATCCCCGTCGGCGGCTCAGCCTCAACCACTCTCGTCATCACGCCCGTCAACGGATTCACCGGCCCCGTCTCCGTCACCGCAAGTGCAGGCGTAGGCCTCGACATCGAATTCGCCAACATCACGCCCAACATCACCGCGCCCTACAACGACACCACAACCATCTACGCTTCAAACTCGCTCTATGACTGGACGTTTCCCGTGCTCATCAGCGGCATCGGCGGCGGACACATGCACACCATCATGATCTACGTGCTCTTGCACTAAGCGCCCGTCAGTTGCTCATGAATGCAGTATTCCTGCTTGCGCTGTGTTGAACTTGCCTTGCATCGCATATGCGGGCAGAGAAGTAAACTCCGCTTGATCGGGTACGCGCTTGTTGAGCGGACTCACCGTGAGTGATTGGTCCGTTGTGACAGGCTTAGCAATGACTCCGCACTTATTGCCCACCACCGAGGGAAAGATATTGTTCTGCGCGCAGTACTCCATATACGCCTGGCATGCGCCGTCGTACAATGAATTGTCCTGCACATCATCTACCAGGATCGTCCCGCCCGGTGAGAGTGCCTCATAGATCCTCGGCAGCGCCTTTTGTACCGGGATGTAAAGGTCCACATCCAGGAATACCAGCTTGATCGGAGTGATGGATGCATAGTCAAACGTCGAACAATCCGCCTGAATCGCCTTCACAAATGGAAACTCGCAAAAGTTCTTCTGCCAGATGCTGAAGTCGTTGTAACCAAAATTCCCCTGCAACTCGCTCCGTTTCTTGTTGCGATGCTGAACTTCAAAATCAATATCCTCTGCAAGAAACGATTGGAACGTATCCAGCGCATAATAAGGCGTATCTCTTATCCCGCTTTTCACAATGTGCTCGCATAAAAAACGTGTAGTCAATCCACGCGCCACGCCTATCTCGACAATAGCGCCAGGCATGTCGCGCAACCGCTCCATCTGATTGACAAGTGTGGCCAGTTGTATCGGCTCCGTGTTGTACGGGTATTGTGGCTTGAACCAGCTTGTGTGGCGAAAGGCAATTTTCTTCAAAATATCGACAGGTTTCATGGACTTGGCAGCGCTCCCTTCTAGCGACTGCTCCAACTTTACGGAAATTAGAATCCGAATCTACACTTTTGAAATATTTAATCATTGGACAAATCCAACTTGGGCTCAGTTCCCATTTATGTCATTGGTCATTGAGCCCATCTGATACATCTATCCGGCGGCGGCCAAATGCACACCATCACGCTCTATGTCCTCGCAGACTGTTCACTCTTTGTCTTTTGTTTCGAAATGCACGCTCGAAAATATGCTCATCAACGCAAGCCCAGCAAAGAAGATGCCGAATGACAAAACGTCACAACGTCCCCCTGAATTGAAAATGACCTTGAGCAGAACCACGCCCAGCAGCAGGTTGAACAAACCCCACAAAACATTCGTCAGCGCCGACGACAACCCACGCCCCGAGGGCTTTGCAAACGGAGTCGGAAAGCGGTCACCTGAAATTCCTCGCACCCAATGCGGCAGTGCGTTTGCAAATAGCGCACCGGAAAGAAAACAAAAAATATAGTTGTACCAGCTCATCTTCAGCCCTTCTCTTGATGGATTCATTTCACAACAAACTTCAACATCATTATCCTCGCTTGGGCGTTCACCCGCACGTGAATTTCAAACCCTGCCGCTCTCATCCCTGCAACGGCTCGGGGCACAATTTTTTGCAACTCTCCTCGCAATCACTGAATCTATACAATAGAGAAGAACCGCGAGCATCCCCATGACTCTGATAATCGACAACAACCCGCCTAGTGAAACTGAAGCCCCCAAGCCCAAACGCGGCTTCCTGCGCCAGTTCTACTACGACCTCCTCCTCTTCTGCGGAGTCCAAACCCAATCCAATCTCTCCGCCACGCGCCCCGAGCCAGTCAAAACCCGAGGCATCTTCCTCTTCCGCAAATAGTTTTTCACCGCATTGAACTGAAAACCGGCCACCGGCAACCACCAGCTCGCGCAAACCCCGCCACGCCATTAAAATCAATACATGGCTCTTTCCCGTCAGCAGGCGCTCGACCACTTCCACTCATCGGACCTCATCGCGCTCGGCCAGCAAGCCGACGCGCTCCGTCGCCGTCTGCATCCCGAGGGCGTGGTCACCTACATCATCGACCGCAACATCAACTACACAAACTTCTGCACCGAGCACTGCACCTTCTGCGCCTTCTATCGCCCCCTCAAAGGGCCTCAGGCCAAAGAGGGTTACATCCTCGAGTTCGAAACCATCTACGAGAAAATTCGCGAGACCGTCGAGATGGGCGGCACCGGCGTCCTCATGCAGGGCGGCATTCACCCCGACCTCAAAATCGATTGGTTCGAGCGCCTCTTCACCGGCATCAAGACGCGCTTCCCCCAGATCTGGCTGCACTGCCTCTCCGCCTCTGAAGTCCTCGCCATCGCTGAGTACTCCAACCTCGACCTACGCACCACCATCGCGCGACTCCGCGACGCAGGCCTCGACTCCATCCCCGGCGGCGGCGCTGAAATTCTCGACGACGAAGTCCGCGAGCGCATCGCCCGCCTCAAGTGCCGCACCGAAGACTGGCTCAGCGTCCATCGCACCGCGCACCAGCTCGGAATGCGCACCACCGCAACCATGATGTTCGGCGTCGGCGAAACATTCGAGCAGCGCATCAACCACTTCGAAGCCGTCCACCGCCTTCAGGAAGAAACCGGCGGCTTCACCGCCTTCATCCCCTGGAGCTTTCAGCCGCACAACACCGCACTCGGCGGCCGCGGTTGGGACGAGGCCACCAGCGTCGAATACCTCAAGACCCTCGCCATCTCGCGCCTCTACCTCGACAACATCGAGAACGTGCAGGCCAGTTGGGTCACACAGGGCCTCAAGGTCCTCGAACTCGGCCTCCACTTCGGCGGCAACGACGTAGGCTCCGTCATGCTCGAAGAAAACGTCGTCAAAGC
>CAIMNN010000532.1 GCA_903842845.1 uncultured Acidobacteriaceae bacterium
CAGCCTCATAATGGTCGACGGCCACGTCTACCCGCAGGTCGACCACAACCCCTGGGGCACAATCTGGTCGCAGCGCCCCATGCTCTGGCACAACGAAGCCGGCAAAAAATTCGTCAACATCCCCGCCGTTGAAGGCACCGGCCTCGCCGACGTCATCCCCGCGCGCGGCCTCGCTGTCGGCGACCTCTTCAACGACGGCAAGCTCTGCGTCGTCATCAACGTGCAGGACGGACACCCCGTCCTCCTGCGCAACGTCAGCCCCGACAAAAACCACTGGCTCGAGCTCAAGCTCGTCGGCGGCCCCAAAAGCCCACGCGATGCAGTCGGCGCAAAGGTCTACGTCACATCCGGAGGCATCCGCCAACGGCAAGACGTCATCAGCGGCGGCAGCTATCTCTCCACAAATGACCCGCGCCCCCACTTCGGCCTCGGCCAAAACACCACCGTTGATTCCATCGAAATCCACTGGCCCAGCGGCGCAGTCGAAAAATTCACCACCCCCGGCGTCGACCGCATCCTCACCCTAACCGAAGGCACAGGCGCCCCCGCCAAATAAATTTGGTTGAAGTTTGTTTGTTGAATAAAATTTTTCAACATTCAAAAAGTAGTTATTCTTCGACTCGAAAGCCACGCAAACGCGTGGCTTCGAGTCGAAAAACCCTCAGTTGATTTTGCCGTTGATTTTGTAGTTGCTGTTGCCTTTGCTTTTCTCTGTTCCCTGAGCCCTAAGCCCTGTTCCCTATTCCCTATTCCCTCATTCCCCCGCTCTTCACACTCCCTTCACCCTCCCCCACCGCCCATCATGCTACCCTCATCAAAATGTCCTCCGAACAACCAAATAAATTCACCCGCTGGCATCTCTTCACCATGGTCCTCCTCGCCACGGGTTACGCCGGATATTATTTCTGCCGCTCCGATCTCTCCGTCGTCATGCCCGACCTCATCCGCTACCTCGGCACACACGGCGTAAAAGCCAGCGACGCCCAACTCCGCCTCGGCCTTATCGCCAGTTGGGGCACCGTCGCCTACGGCATAGGCAAATTCATCTCCGGCGCAACTGCGGACATGATTGGCGGCCGCCGCAACTTCCTCGGCGGCATGGCCGGCTCCATCCTCTTCACCATCGTCTTCCTTCTCAGCGGCGGCTTCCCACTCTTCACCCTCGCGTGGATCCTCAACCGCTTCTGCCAATCCTCCGGCTGGGTTGGCCTCGTCAAAGTTTCCTCGCGCTGGTACTCCTACAAAACCTACGGCACCATCATGGGACTCCTCTCCCTCAGCTTCCTCTTCGGCGACGCCATCGCACGTTGGTTCATGGGCCTCCTCCTCGCCCACGGCTTCGGCTGGCGCGGAGTCTTCATCGGCAGCGCATCCGTCCTCGCCGTCATCGCAATCATCAACTTTGTTTTCCTGCGCGAAACTCCCGCAGAGCGCGGCCTCGCCGCTCCGGAAGAAAACCCACTCAATGTCTACGCCTCTGCTGAAGTCGCCGCCGTCGGCATCGCACCCAAGACCGGATTAGTGCATCTCCTCAAACCCCTCTTCA
>CAIMNN010000533.1 GCA_903842845.1 uncultured Acidobacteriaceae bacterium
CCGGCACCGGGTTCTTCGAGTTCGCGCGCATCACGCTCGGCACGCTGTAGGCAATCAATCCAACCGCAATCAAAAAAAGCAAAATCCTGGGGAATCTCATATTCGACCTCATGCCCTATTCGATGTCAGCTCCCGCCGCAAAGTTACAAACCTGCCTCCTCCATGCCTTGTCATTCCGAGCGCAGCGAGGAATCTGCATTTGTTCTTGCTTTTGCCTTTCCCTCACGCACTAAAAATCTATGGGCTTGCCACACCGAAGCCGAAGACATAGCGTGTAGTCACGGTCCCTCACATTTGTGGACCGGGGATTCAAAAACCCTCCACGCAATTTGCGCGCAGTACAAGCTAACTGATAACTGACAACATAGAACTGTTTTTTGCGCGTTTAAGCGCAAAAAACGCTACACTCACCCTCCAACTGTTGAATTAGTCCACAACACTACCCCTCCAAGTGTTGAATTTCAGCCAATTATTTTCTCCAAATGAAACGACCTTTTGTAGACCTATAGCTCTACACATTTCCGCCCCTGACCCCTGATTTCTGACATCTGATTCCTGCAGGTGGTGATTCGAGTCACTCGACCCCCAACCCCACAGGTTGTACCCTAAAAAAGGTCGGAGGTCGGTAAGAAAACATGAGAGTTGCAATAATCGGTGGAGGCGTGGCCGGGTTGAGCGCGGCCTATGAGCTTGAAAAAAAAGGCGTTCAGTACACACTCTTTGAGGCCGCCCCGCGCCTCGGCGGCGTCATCAGCTCCGAGATCGTCGACGGCGCAGTCCTCGAGCTCGGCCCCGATTCCCTCCTCTCCGAAAAGCCGCAGTCCGCCGAACTCGCCCGCGAACTCGGCATCGGAGACCAGCTGGTCGGCTCCAACGACGCCCAGCGCAAGACCTTCATCCTGGTCAAAAACCGTCTTGTCGCCCTGCCAGATGGGTTGATGTTCCTCATTCCAACCAAGTTGATTCCCACCGCGCTCACCCGTCTTTTCAGCATCGGTACCAAGATCCGCATGGGCCTCGAGCTGCTCCATCCCCCGCGCAAAACCGATGGACGCGACGAGTCCGTCGCCGATCTCGTCCGCCGCCACTACGGCCGCGAAGCCGTCGACCGCCTCGCCGACCCGCTTTTATCCGGCATCTACGGCGGCGACTCAAGCCAGCTCAGCGCGCAAACCGTTCTGCCGAAGCTCGTTGAAATGGAGCGCGAGTATGGCTCGTTGACCCGCGGCATGTTGGCCTCCTACGCCAAGATGCGCAAGGCGATGAAGAACCGCGCCGTCTCCGCCGGGCCGAGCGCTGTCAATAAATCAAACGAAGGCGCCGCCGTCAGCAAATCGGCCGAAGGCCGCGCTGCCATGAACCAGACCAGTGGCCCATCCGCCCCCCGCACCATCTTCACCACGCTCAAAGGCGGCATGTGCCAGCTCACGGACGCGCTCACCGCCAAGCTCAACCCCGCCAACATCCGCCTCAGCACGCCCGTTAGCTCGCTCGAGCCTACCGGTTCTGGCTGGCTCCTCAAAACCGGCTCCGCTGACGCCACCGCCCAGCAATTTGACGCCGTCATTATCGCCACGCAGGCCTGGGCTGCTGGCCGGCTACTCGAGCGCGTCGACCCCGTTCTCTCCGCCGACCTCACCGGCGTCATTTATTCCTCATCTGTCACCGTAAACATCGTCTACAACGACGAAGCTGCGCTCAAACTCCCCGAGGGCTTCGGCTTCCTTGTCCCGGCAAGCGAAGGCCGATCCATGCTCGCCTGCACATTCGTCCATCGCAAATTTTTGGGCCGCACGCCCGCGGGCAAAGCCGTCCTGCGCGCCTTCCTCGGCGGCATGCGCGGCGAAGCGCTCCTCGCCGAAACCGACGCCAACCTCATCGCCACCGTCCGCCGCGAGCTCAATGAAATCCTCGGTATCACCGCCGAGCCCTCCGCCACCCGCGTCACCCGCTGGAGTCGCTCCATGGCGCAATATTCAGTCGGCCACAACGACCGCAAGGCCCGCATCGCCGAGCGCCTCTCCAAACTCCCGCATCTTTATC
>CAIMNN010000534.1 GCA_903842845.1 uncultured Acidobacteriaceae bacterium
AGCTGGCGGAGCAGTTGAAGCGGCGGGTCGGCAAGCGTTTGCAAAAAGAGGGGCTGAGCAAGCGACAGATGGAAGAGATGATGGAGGTTGATGTGCGGGACCTTCAGATTCCGATTAAAAAAATACTGCAAGGAGAGCCGCGAACGGCGTACATAGAGCAGGGAGGAAGTGCGCAGGCGAGTGAGATTGCGAAAGGAGGTGGAGCAGATGACTAAATTGATGGAGCATCCGGATGCGAATCTGCTTGCCGCTTTTGCAGAACGTGCGTTGAGCGGCGTGGAGCGAGTGAGCGTGCTGGGCCACCTGGCCGATTGCGCGCGTTGCAGAGAGATTGTTTTTTTGGCGCAGGAGGCGGCGGGCGAAGAGGCCGTGCCGATGATTGTGCCGAAGCCGGTGAAGAGCCGTGCTGTGTGGATGCGCTGGAGCGTTGCGGTGGTGAGTGCGGTGTTGCTGGCGACGGTGGGCGTGACGAGCTGGAAGGTGTATGAGCATACGCAGCAAGATAAAACCGGCGTGGCGAGTGAGACGGTTGCGAAGGTTATGCCCGAGCCGCAGCAGGCGTTGATGAAGGAGAAGCAGGCTGACCAGCTTGTGAGCAATACTTCGGTGCATGCGAATGCGACGCAGGTGGGTGCGGGGCCAGCGATGAAGTTGGATAGCGCGCCATCAAAGCTGGCGGCAGCGCCGATTGAGATGAAGCGAAGCGAGGGGTATTCGCGCGCGACAGGAAGTGTGAGTGCAGCGCCTGTGGCGAGCTCGCAGTCAGCACAGTATGGATTTGCTGCGCCGCAGCAAGCGCGATCGGTCATGGAACAGGAGCAGAGCCTGGGAGAACAAAAGAGTCAGAAGACGGTTGCGGCTTCGGCGTATAACGAACGTGCTTATACGGCAAACTATGCGGATCGCGGTGGGTCAGCAGCAAAGGCAGCTCCGCAAGCGATGAAAGCTCAGAGTTATGATGCGGCTCCGGCGGCGTCTCCGGCATCGGTGGCGCGGACAACGACCGTTGAGGTGAGCGCTGATACGTCGCAGGCGATAGAGACTACGCCGAATACTTACACGGCCGAGGTTGTGCCGGATAAATCATTGCGGGCGAAGAAAGCTGAAGCGCGGCCGGGCGGGAAACCACTCGCTGACAGTGTGACAGTTGGTGGCAATCAGCTGGCGCTTGATTTGAGTGGGAAATTGTTTGTATCAACCGGTGATGGTATGAACTGGCGCGAGGTCAAGAAGCAGTGGAAGGGCAAGGCGACGCGGCTGACGCTGACGCCAAGTGGCGATACTGCGGTGCTGTGGTGTGACGATGGCCACGCGTGGGTGAGCAAAGACCGCGGCGAGAGTTGGCAGCCGTATAATGCGCCGATGACTCAGAGATGAATCCAATCAGACAAAATAAGTAACAACGTAGCGGGGCCGACGATGAGCCAGAGGATGACTCCTTGGAGGAGCGGGCGCACGCCTACTTCTGCTAGCGTCTTGCGCGAGAGGCCGGTGCCGATGAGGTAGAGGGTGACGGTGAGGCCGATGACGCCGAGGTGCTTGAGGTCGGGATAGATGTTGTGGAAGACGGTGAGGTAGGTGTTGGCGACGGCAGCGAGGCAGAAAAAGAGGATGAACCAGGGCCATTGAATTTTGGCCTTGCTCTTGTTGGCGAGTGCGGTGCCGATGGAGAGTGGGACGATCCAAAGCGCGCGTGCGAGCTTGACGGTGGTACCAACGGCGAGTGCGATGACGCCGAACTTTGCGCTGACGCCGACGACGGAGCTGGTGTCGTGAATGGCGAGCGCTGCCCAGAGGCCGAACTGGGTTTGCGACATGTGGAGCGCGTTGCCGATGAGCGGGAAGATCAAAAGAGCGATGGAGTTGAGGAGGAAGACGGTGCCGAGGGAGACGGCGATTTCTTCTTCCGATGCCGCAGTGATGGGCGCGATGGCGGCGATGGCGCTGCCGCCGCAGATGGCTGTGCCGACGGAGATGAGATAGGAGACGCGCTTGCCGACGCGTAGGAGGCGGCCGAGTCCCCAGCCGAGGAGCAGAGTGAGGACGATGCTGATGGCGGTGTAGAAGAATCCGGAGCGGCCGGCGTCGATGACCTGGTGGAGGTCCATGCCGAAGCCGAGTCCGACGACGGAGAGTTGGAGGAGGAGCTTGGAGAGTTTTTTGGATTCGACGTGGAAGGGATGCGCGAACGTTAGTCCATAAATGAGGCCGCCGACAAGTGCGATTGGGGGAGAGACATATCCGCTGGCCGCGAGGATGAGCGCGAGAAAGAAAATATTTTTAGTGAGGCCTACGGATGTGGTCAATGGTGCTCCCTTACGCGTGAATAAATCCAAACGAGCGGGTAAGCGTTACGGAAAAACTTACGCGGCAATGAGGAAGCGGCCGTCCTGCATGATCTGTTCGACGCCGGAGTCGGACTCGAGCCAGATGTTGAAGCCGAGGCCGACGACATCGATGTGCGTGGAGGAGCGCCAGGGCGCGCCGGTGTGCTCGCCGTATGGATTGCCGAAAGCGATGTGGATGCCGGGAAATTTTTCGTCTTGCAGGATGTTGCCGATGACGTGGTCGATGCCGAGGTTGGTGCCGATGGCGAACTCGCCGACGCGGTCAGAGTTTTCGTCGGTGTGGGTGTAGGCCCAGAAGTCGGCTTCGAGCTGCTTGTTCGTGCTGGTGCAACTGACGATGCGATTGCCGCTGATCTCGATGGTGAGCGGCGAGCCGGCGAGGAGGCCGTAGCGCGCGCAGAGCCAATCGCCGACGACGCCGTCGACGACGAAGGTGCCGTTGACCTCACCGGGCGAGGTGAAGCATTCGCCGCCGGGGAGGTTGCCCCATTTTTCAGTGGAGATGATGCCGGAGGTTTTGAACCACTTGTAGTCGGGGTTCATTTCGGCGGTGATGTTGGTGCCGGCAGCGGTGGTGGCGCGGATGCGGCGCGCGCGGCGGACGCGGTCGAGGACCTGTTGCGAGAGGCGATCGACGAGGTTGAAGTCAGCCCTCATGCCGGAGCACATGATTTCGGGCGTGATATTCACCATATGAGCATGGCGCATTCGTCGGCGATTGACGACGTCGGTCATCTGCATGCGTGAGTGGAGCTCGTTCTGCTGGACGTTGACGGCGAAGATGGAGACTTGGGAGGATTCCATGTCGGCGAGGACTGAGGGGGGCATGTCGGTGAGCGGACGGGGGGCGAGCTCTTCGAGGATGAAGGGGGTCCAGCGGCAGCCTAGGCGCTCAAGCTCGACAGCGATGGAGGCAGCGATGGGCTTGGTGAGCGAGTCGGTGATGAGGGTGACCTTCTCGGAGGGGTCGATGCGCAGGCAGGTGGTGACGGCGGAGAGCGCGCCGGGAGTGAACTCGGCGGGGAATGAAGAGTGGAGGAGGTCGGCGTTGCTGGTGATGGACATGCTGGGGAAGGCTCCGGATGTTTGTGCTGGTGTATCTATCAAGTTTAACGGAAAGTTCGCGGTTTTGTACTTGCCGGGGTGTGTGGGAATGGTGGATATTTTGCTGATGAGCTCAATTCTGGTTATTCCGCCGCCGCCTACCGCGATCTACCACGTGAAGTGGTGGTACAAGGTGATTATGGTTGCGGTGCTGCTATTTGCGATCTTCTGCGTGGTGATGGTTGTGCGGCAGATATTTGTTACCGGACGGTTTGAGAAGCCTTACCTGCTGCCGGTTTTTCTTGCGGTGCTGGCGCTGGGCGTTTACCTGTGCGTGGATGCGTTCAGCGCTCGGTTTGAGTGCGCGGCGGACGCAGTGAGCGCGTTGACGATACGCAAGACGGTGCGGTTGCCTATCAGCAAGATTCGCGGGAGGCGGGAGATAGTTGAGACGGGTACGGACAGTTCAACGCGGTATTTGGTGTTGGAATCGAATGACAGCGCGTTTGAATCGATAAAGGTGGAGAAGCGATTTGAGTTTGACGGTGCGTTTTATGAGTGGTTCAACCGGCTGCCGGACCTGGATGCTGAGGGGAAGCGGTGAAACGAGCAGTGATTTGATCAGTTTGCATCGGGCCACCTGATTTACATCAATACGAATATTTATAAAACAAGCAACGGCAAAGGCAACTGCG
>CAIMNN010000535.1 GCA_903842845.1 uncultured Acidobacteriaceae bacterium
AGTCGAGGCAGCATGAAGACTCCGCGCGACATTTCAGCAAGCAAGATTGTTAAGCTGATGGAACGGCTCGGTTATGAGGTTATAAGGCAAAAAGGAAGTCATATACGCCTAAAATAATCTGGTGTACCAAAACATCTTATTACTGTCCCAAATCATAATCCGCTCAAAATTGGAACTTTGAACCATCTATTGGATGAGATATCATCTGCGCGGAGCATTGCGATTGATGACCTGATCAATATGCTTTAATTGGAATTTACTTATCTCTTGCAACCACAAAATCAGGAATCCACATCAGTGCGCGGCGGGCTTCGGAGTCGGGGAAGCGGCTGAGTTCTTCGCGAGCGATGTTGGCGTAATGGTCGGCGGCGGCCATAGCGTAGTCGACGCTTTTATATTTCTGTAGCAGCGCCTGAATCTCTTCGCGTGTGACGCGCGTAAAGCTGCGGTCGTCGAGGACGGTCTGCACAAGTGCGTGCTCGGCTTCGGTGCCGTGCTCGTAGGCGTGGATGACGGCGAGGGTGGCTTTGCCTTCGCGCAGGTCACTGGCGACGGGCTTGCCGAGTACCTCTTCGGTTGCGGTGAGGTCGAGGACGTCGTCGACAATTTGAAAAGCCAATCCGACGGCGCGTCCATAATTTCCCAAAGCTTCAATTTCGGCTTCGCTGGCTCCGCTGATGACTGCGCCGAGACGCATCGAGGTCGAGAAGAGGCAGGCGGTTTTACGGAAGATGAGGTTGTAGTAGTCGTCTTCGTTGACGGCTTTGCCGAGCTTTTCGATCTGGAGGAGTTCGCCTTCAACCATCTGCTGCGTGAGATTGATGAGCAGGTCGAGAACGCGGAGGTTGCCCTCATCGAGCGCGATGCGGAAGGCCTGCATGTACAGCCAGTCGCCGGCGAGGACGCATTTTTCGTTGCCCCAAGTGGTGTTGGGCGAGGGGCGGCCGCGACGAATTTCAGCGGCGTCGATGATGTCGTCGTGAACGAGGGTTGCGGTGTGGACGAGCTCAACGACTGCGCCGAGGCGGATGGCAGCGGGATTGGTGCCACCGAAGAGCCGCGCGGCGAGCAGCAACAACGAGGGACGCACACGTTTGCCGCCGCCTTCGCGCAGATACTCGGCGATCTCGGTGATAGTGCTGACGCTTGAAACCGCGTCGCGGCCCATCTCCTGCTCGATGGCGCGCAGGTCGTCCTTGAGCAGTTCAAAGACCTCCCGCGCCGTCGCCATTGCCAGTGTGCTCAATTTAGTCCTTGTTCGAACCTGTGGGGAATTGCAGCCCTGCATTCAGTCTAACTGGCTCGTCGCCATACGCGAAAGCGCACCGGTTAGTTGGTGCGGTAGTTGGTGAATTGCAGCTCGACGCCGAGGTCAGCGCCGCGCAACAGCGCGATGATGGCTTGCAAGTCGTCGCGGTCTTTGCCGGAGATGCGAACGGTGTCGCCCTGAATGCTGGCCTGCACCTTGCGCTTCGAGTCCTTGACGAGACGGACGATCTCTTTCGCCTTGTCGGACGGGATGCCCTGTGTGAGCGTGATGCGCTGGCGGACGCTTTGGCCGGTGGCGGGCTCGAGCTTGCCGTAGGTCACGTTTTTGAGCGAGACGCCGCGCTTGACGAGCTTCTGGCCGAAGATCTGCTTGACGGCTTCGAGGTGGTACTCGTTCGACGACGCGAGCAGTATCTCCTTGTCAGCGTTTTCGAGCTTGATCTCGGAGTGCGAATCCTTGAGGTCGAAGCGCTGGTGGATCTCTTTGAGCGCCTGGTCGATTGCGTTGCGGACTTCCTGGATTTCGACCTTGCTGACGATGTCAAAAGAATTGTCTTGTGCCATGGTGCACCTCTTGCTATTTCGGTATCTCTATTAGTTTCCCACGTTCGGGGTGAGGTGAAACAGGCGTTGGAAATTATTGGTTGTGGCCTCTGCCAGCTCGGCTAAAGTGATGCCGCGCAGGCCGGCGAGCAGCTCGGCCGTGCGGGCGACGAAGGCTGGCTCGTTGCGTTTGCCGCGGTCTGGCGCTGGGGCGAGCCACGGGGCGTCGGTTTCAACCAGAAGTGAGTCAAGCGGCAGCACAGCGGCGATATCGCGCAACGGTTGCGCCTTGGGGAAGGTGAGGTTGCCGGCGAAGGAGATGAGGAAACCGAATTCAATCGACCGGCGGGCTTGCTCCAACGAACCGGAGAAGCAGTGCATGATGCCGCCGAGGTTGGTTGGGTTCCAGTTGGTTGCGAGCGCTGCGAAAAGGTCGTTCCACGCTTCGGGGTTGGCGACCGGGTCGTCGCCCTCAGGGCGGCAATGGATGAGGATGGGGCGCTTGTGTTTTGCAGCGAGCGAGAGTTGCGCCTTGAGGCCGGCGAGTTGCTGGTCGCGCGTCGCGCCTTCGTGGTAGTAGTCGATGCCGATTTCGCCGCAGGCTATTACCTCGGGCTGCGCGAGTAGCTCGTCGAGCTTGAAGAGGAGCGGCGCCATATCGAGCGCCGTGGTGTGCGGGTAGATTCCTGCGGAGACGTATTGACGCGGCGTGCCTGCCTGGCCGTTGAACTCGCGGCAGTGGTCGAGCGCCGCGGCCATCTCTTCGGGTGTTTCGCCGATGCCGATGGAAAGAATTGCTGTGACACCAGCAGAGTACGCACGCTCAAGGACGGCGCGGCGGTCCTCGTTATAGCGGTCGCTGTCGAGGTGGATGTGTGAGTCGATGAGCAAGAGGGCCTCGTGGAAAATGATTTAATTTGCAGATAGTGCTGGTGGATGTACTACACGCAATCCGAGATGTTTTTCAAAGGCGTCGAAATCGCGGTCGCGGTGTAGCAGTTGGTGATGTTGTTCGATGCAGAAAGTGGCGACCATACAATCAATCGTCTTGCGGACAGTAATTCCTTTTCCGCGCAGTGTTTGAAAGTTGCGAGCCGCGGAGATCGCGATGCGTGTTGATGAAGCCTCATAGACGGGGAATTTGAGAAGATCGATCATGAAGGCGTCAAATTGAGCTGAGTGTCTGGTTCCTTGCAAAACTTCACAGACATTGAGCGTAGTGAGACCGAGGGGTTGTACGCCGATAGCGTTGCCGAGCCAGATGGAATGCCGATTTTTGCGCCCGTGAAGAGCGTCAATCCAAACTGATGAATCAACAATGATCATGGCTGATCTATCTCAGTCCGCACTCATGGCTGCAACACCAGGACGTTGATTGTGTCGCGTCTTCTGCGCAGTCGGCTTTTTCTTTCCTGCTTTTGCTGTTGAAGGCACCAACTTCGAAAGCGAGGCATCGTCATTCACGTCCCAGAATCGGCCTTCACGCATTGCGTCTAAATTGCCTTCCCACTGAATTTTCCCAAACCACTTCAAAATTCCCTCTTGGGCCTTGAGCTGGACCATCTGGCGCATGCAGGCTTCCACGGCGGCTTTCTTTGTCGTGGCGCCGGTAGCCTTCATCGCCTGCTTCATCAACTTGTCGTCGATGTCTATGTTTGTGCGCACTGTGGCCTCCTCTCTGATTGCGATGTGTATAGTATGCCTGATTTATGTGTATAGCTCAAGAGGTATTAAAAACCGGCCAGAATCAGCATCCGGCCGGTTTCGAGTTGCGATTAAATTGATGATTACTTGAGCCGCGCGCCGAGCGGAACTTCCTCGTGGAAGCCGGCGAGGACCGGGACTCCGCCTTCAAGCGATGCGGCCAACAACATTCCGTGCGAGACGAGGCCGCGCATGGTCCTGGGCGCGAGGTTGGCGACGATGATGATCTTGCGACCGATGAGCTTTTCCGGCTCGTAGTACTGCGCGATGCCGGCGAGTATCTGACGCTTCTCATCGCCGAGATCGACCTCAAGGCGAAGCAGTTTGTCGGCTTTGGGGATGCGCTCAGCGACGAGAATCTGTGCGACGCGCAGCTCGACTTTGACGAAGTCGTCGATGGTGATGAGGGTCTTCTCTTCAACAGGAGCCACAGGAGCAGCAGCAGCTTCAGTGGTCGCGGGTGCGGAAATTGTAGCAGCCACGACCGGAGCAGATGCAACCTCAGCAACAAATGGCTTGGCGGCCTCAACCTTTGCAACAGGCTCGGCAATTTTTTTCGCAACCTCTGCGGGCGCTACTTTTACGTCATCCATCTCGATTGGTCCTCCCACGGCTTCAACCGCGCTTTTGTTGTTCTCCGCTTCCAGTGCTTCCATACGCTCGGCTGTATCTTTTTCAGCACGAGGGAAGAGCGGCGCGGGTTCACCGAACTTTGTTCCAGCTTTGAGCCCGCCCCATGCGAGACTCTTCAAGAAATTTTTCTTTACGGCGTCGGCTATCTCGCCCTGGCCCAGTTGACGCCAGACGATTTCAGCGGATGTGGGCAGCACTGGATAGACGAGACCGGTGATTACGCGAATGGCCTCGGCGGCGGTTGCCAGCACGCGTGCCTGAAGCGCTACGTGGTCGGCGTCGGTGCGGTCGGCGGGCTTTTTCCAGGGGGCCGTCGCGGTCAGGTAGCCGTCGACATCAGCGACCAGCGACCACACGCACTTCAATGCGCCGGAGAAATCGAAGTCGTCAAAGCAGCGGTTGAACTCTGGGATGGTTGCGGTGGCCGTCGCGTGGAGTTTTTCTTCAGCTTCGGTGAGCGTGCCTGCGTCGGGTACAACGCCTTCAAAAAACTTGTGCATCATGTTGACGACGCGGCTGACCAGGTTACCGTAGCCGTTGGCGAGGTCGCCGTTGTAGCGCTGGACGAGAGCATCGAAGCTGAAGTTTCCGTCCTGTCCGAAGGGAATCTCGCGCAGCAAAAAGTAGCGCAGCGCGTCGACGCCGAGGACATCGGCGACCGACTCAGCGCGGACGACGTTGCCGCGTGACTTGGACATCTTTGACTGATCAAAAAGCAGCCAGCCGTTTGCGCGGACCTGATGCGGGAGCGCGATGCCTGCGGCCATCAAAAACGCCGGCCAGTAGACGCAGTGGAAGCGGCTGATCTCTTTGCCGATGAGGTGAACGTTGGCGGGCCAGAATTTTTCAAACTTTGCTTTGCTGGCCACGTCATCGCTGCCGTAGCCAAGCGCGGTGATGTAGTTGGCCAGCGCGTCCAACCAGACGTAGACGACGTGCTTCTCATCGCCTGGGACGGGGATGCCCCAGGTGAAGCTGGTGCGGCTGACGGAGAGGTCTTTCAAGCCGCCGCGCACAAAAGAGAGAACCTCGCGGCGGACCGACTCGGGCTGCATGAACTCGGGGTGCCGCTCGTAGAGGTCGAGCAGCGGCTTTTCAAACGCCGAGAGCTTGAAGAAATAATTTTCTTCCTTCACGGTTTCTGTGACGCGTCCGCAGTCGGGGCAGACTGTGCCGGGCTCGCCGTCCACGTAAGCTTCGTCGCTGACGCAATACTGCCCTGTGTAGTGGCCTTTGTAGATGAAGCCGCGGTCGCGCAGCGTGGCGAAGAGTTTTTGCACACCGCGCTTATGGCGCTCTTCGGTGGTGCGGATAAAGTCGTCAGGCGTGAGGCCGAGGCGCTTCCAACTGTCGCTGAACTCGGCGGAAATTTTGGCGGCGAACTCGTCCGGCGTGCTGCCGGCCTTCTTCGCGCTGCGCTCAATCTTCTGGCCGTGCTCGTCGGTGCCGGTGAGGAACCAGGTCTCAACGCCGAGTGCGCGCTTGCGGCGGGCGATCGCGTCGCAGACGATGGTCGAGTACGCATGGCCGAGGTGAGGCCGCGCGTTGACGTAATAGATCGGAGTTGTGAGGTAATAGCGTTCGGTCACGTGATTTTTGGGTTACTTCATTAGTGTAAGGCATTTCGGCTGCGTGGTTGTGACGGCGCATTCTGCTAAACTTGGGCTTGAGAAATCAACAGATTAGCCTGAGTTTATTGGCGGTTTTGGGAGTATAGACGCGTGTATTTGGAACTTCAGCAGCGGCTTACCGCGCGGTTAAAGACCGTGCTGGTCGATTTATATAAGCTTCAGCCGTCCGATGTGGACCCGGCAGTCTTTGCCGTCGAGCAGCCGCCGGAGCTTGCGTTTGGCGAGTACGCGCTGCCGGCAGCGCTGAAGTTGGCGCGCGCGCTGCGCAAGTCGCCGAAGATGATCGCGGAGGAGATTGCCGCGGCGCTGACGCCGATGGAGGGCTTTGCGAGTTTTGAAGTAGCCGGTGCGGGTTACATCAACGCGAAGCTGGACCGTGCGCATTTGGCGAAGTTGCTGGCGGCGGGTGCGGAGCGTGAGCAGCCGAAGCGCGACCGCGTGCTGGTGGAGCATACGAGCATCAATCCCAACAAGGCTGCGCATATCGGGCACTTGAGGAATGCGATTCTTGGCGACACGTTTGTGTTGCTGCTCAGGGCGGCGGGGCACTCGGTTGCTGTGCAGAACTACATTGACAACACCGGCGTGCAGGTTGCGGATGTGGTTGTGGGCTTTGAGCATCTCGAAAAGAAATCGAAGGCCGACGTTCAAGCGCTGATCGCGGGCAGTGGTGGTGGAAGCAGGAAGAGCTTCGATTATTTGTGCTGGGATATTTATGCGCGAGTCTCGCAGTGGTACAGCGAGGGAACGCTGGAAGAGCAGGCGGCGAAGAAGCAGCTGAGATTAGACACGCTTCACCTTCTGGAGCATGGCGGCAACGCGACATCGGAGTTGGCGGAGCTGATATCGACCGCTGTGCTGCGGCGGCATCTTGAGACGATGGCTCGGCTGGGTATTGAGTACGACTTTTTGCCGCGCGAGAGCGAGATACTGCACCTTAAATTCTGGGAGTCGGCGTTTGAAAAGTTGAAAGCTACGGGAGTTCTCTATCTTGAGACCGAAGGCAAAAATAAAAACTGCTGGGTGATGCGGCGTATGGGCGCGGAGATGAATGAGGGTCTCGACGAGGACGCGAAGGTGATTGTGCGCTCGAACGGGACTGTCACGTATGTGGGCAAAGACATTGCGTACCACATGTGGAAGTTCGGCCTGCTGGGGCGCGATTTCGGTTACAAGATTTTTCATACCTATCCCACGCACACTTGTTGGATATCTTGCGAGCACGGCGAGAAGGAGCATCCGCATTTTGGCGGTGTTGAGGCGATCTACAACGTGATTGATTCGCGGCAGAGCGACCCGCAGTCGAACGTGATCCAGGCGTTGCGCGGCATGGGGCACACGGCCGAGGCCGACAGATATACGCACTTCAGCTATGAGATGGTGGCGCTGACACCACGCTATGCCGAGGAGCTTGGCTACACGGTCAGCGACGAGGACAAGAAGAAAGCGTACATCGAAGTGAGCGGGCGCAAGGGCTTTGGCGTGAAAGCCGATGACCTGATGGACCTGATGATTGCGGCCGCGCGCGGTGAGACTTTGAAGCGGCATACGGATTGGAGCGAGGCCGAGGTTGATAAGACGTCAGAGCAGATTGCTTACGGCGCGCTGCGGTATTTTATGTTGCGGTTCACGCGGAACTCTGTGATCGCGTTTGACCAGAAGGACGCGCTGGCTATCGAAGGCGAAACGGGGCCGTATGTGCAGTACGCGCTGGTGCGGGCGAAGAATATTTTCCGCAAGGCGGGCGTGACGCCTGAAGAAGCATTAGCGGGGCTAGCGGAGAATGCGGAGCTGGCAAAACCAACGGTGCTAGCGGAGTCAGCGGAGAAAGCGGAGTTAGCAAAACCAACGGTGCTAGCGGAGTCAGCGGAGAAAGCGGAGTTAGCAAAGACTCTGGGCGGCGATGAAGGTGCAGACATTTGGGCGCTGCTGGTGCGGGCGTCGAAGCGGAGCTTTGTGTTGGAGCAGTCGCTTGTGAGCAGCGAGCCGGCGTATCTGGCGAAGCATGCGTTCCAGATGGCGCAGGAGTTCAGCAATTTTTATCACAAGCATCATATTTTGAATGAAGAGAACGAAACGCGGAAAAAGCTGCTTTTGGCGACGGCGGCGATAGCGCTGCGGGAGCTGGTTAAGACGCTGGAATTGCTGGGGATAGAAGCGCCGGAGATGATGTGAGCACAGTTTCACAGCGACTGTGAGCGGGGCTAATTTCGAACTGTGTTTTGGCGTTTAAATGAATCAAGATGAAGAAGTTAAGCGGAGCTTCACAGTTTCACAGTGCGATTATTCCAGTTGGCCGCGCTGCTGATGTTGCGGTTTTGCGCGGGGCAAGATGAATCAAATCAACGAATGTTGATGAAGCTGTGGTGAAAACCATACCAGCGGCATAGCGGTTTTGTGCGTTTGCTGGTGCGCAGTGTTGCGGGTGATGAATTGAGTGATGGATAGATTGTGGCAGAGTGGCGGGTATAAAAGTGCAAAGAACAGCGTCTAGTCAATAGCGCCTAGCCATTCGTGTCAAAGGGAGAACGTAAGGGATTGAGATGATCAATTTCTTCGCGC
>CAIMNN010000536.1 GCA_903842845.1 uncultured Acidobacteriaceae bacterium
CGGAAGGTGTCAGCGGCGCAGAGTAGGACGGTGTGGCCTTCGGCGCGGAAGTGTGCGGCGAGTTTGCCGCTGGTGGTGGTTTTACCTGTACCGTTGACGCCGACAAGGAAGAGAACTTGTGTAGTGGGTTCGCCAGCCGCGGGTTCAACTTTTTCTAGTGGGTCGTGGATGGGCGCGTTGAGGAGCTTGAGGAGTTCTTCGCGTAGGATGTCGCGCAGGCCGGGGCCGTCGATGTTCTCGTGTTTGGCGCGGTCGCGGACGGTTTCGAGGATGGCGGTGGTGGTGGGCAGGCCGAGGTCACTTGAGAGCAGCGCGGCTTCGAGGCGTGCGATGGAGGATTCGTCGACAGAGCGGGTGAGTGCGACAAGGTCGGAGATCTTCTCGGTGAATGACTCGCGGGTGCGTGTGACGGCCTGACGCATGCGGTCGAAGAGGCCGGCGCGCTGTTCGGGCTGGGTCTCGGATTGCTCGGGTTGGGGAGCGGGGGATTTTTTGCCGCCGAAAAATTTAAGCATTGTGGTCTACCTTTACAAGTTTATCGCGGTGGAGCTGGGCGGGCAGGCGCGAATCAAAGTGAGCAAGAAGCTGAACAAGAAAGAGGGCAGTCAATTGAGTTATTCTTTGTGGAAGCAAGCAGTTGAGTGCTTAGGGCCCACTGAGGGTAAATTCGCGGATGAAGTGTGAGATTATCGCCGTTGGTTCCGAGATGCTGACGCCCTACCGTCAGGATACGAACTCGTTGTATCTGACGGAGAAGCTGAACAGCATTGGGATCGCGGTGGCGTACAAGTCGATAGTGGGCGACCGTCTGGCGGACCTGATCGGCGCGATACGGACTGCGTTGATGCGCGTGGACGTGGTTGCAGTGATTGGTGGACTGGGCCCGACAAACGACGACCTGACACGCGAGTCGGTGGCGCAGGCGCTCGGATTGACGCTGCGGCGCGATCCGGTGCAGGTTGCAGCGCTGCATACGCGGGCGGCGCAACTGCGCATCTCGATGTCGACGAACAATCTGAAGCAAGCCGAAGTGGTGGAAGGCGCGCAGGTGATGCCGAACAAGAATGGCAGCGCTCCGGGCCAATGGCTGGATACGGCGTTTGCGAACTTCCGCAAAATTTTGTTCATGGTGCCGGGTCCGCCCAACGAGTGCAAGCCCATGTTTGACGAGGAGTGCATGCCGCGGCTGAAGGCGGTTGCGCCGGAGAAGCACATTGCGACGCGTGTGCTGAAGGTTGCGATGTTGCCGGAGTCAAAGGCCGATGAGATGCTGGGGCCGATCTATACCGCATATAAGGATGTGGAGACTACGATTCTTGCGAATGCGGGCGATATACAGCTTTCCATCAGTTGCACGAAGAGCGCGTTGGCCGTGGCGCAGGCGCGTGTTGACGAGCTGGCGCTGAAGCTTGAAGACGCGCTGGGCGATTGGATGTACTCTGCAAACGGCGAAGCGCTGGAGCAGATTCTGATGTACTACCTGGGGATCAAGCAGGCGTCGCTTGCGGTGGCGGAGAGCTGCACGGGCGGAATGATATCGGAGCGGCTGACGAGCATTGCGGGCAGCTCGCTTTCATTTGCGGGTGGGACGGTTGCGTACTCAAATGCGCTGAAGACGCTTTATTGCGATGTGCCGGCGGAGCTGATCAACAAACACGGCGCGGTGAGCCCAGAGGTTGCTGCGGCGATGGCCGAGGGAATCCGGCTGAAGATCGGGACGACGCTGGGGCTGGCCGTGACGGGCATCGCGGGGCCGAGCGGCGGCTCGCCGGACAAGCCTGTGGGGTTGGTTTATATTGCGCTTTCAGACGGAAACAAGAACGAGGTGCTGGAGCGGCGCTTCCATGGGGACCGCGACCGGATCCGCAAATATGCAACGCAGCAGGCGCTGGACCTTGTGCGTCGGCGGCTCATGTAAGAGCCGCCCTAAACCTGTTAAACTCAACGCGGTATGAATCTTTCCATCCTTTGGATATTGGCGGTTGCGTATCTGGTGGGCTCGTTCCCGACCGGGTTTGTGCTGGTGCGTTTGTTTTTGAAGCAGGATATTCGCACCTTGGGCAGCGGAAACATCGGAACGACGAATGTTATCCGCACGGGCGCGAAGGGATTGGGCGCGGCGACGTTTGTGCTGGATATTTTGAAGGGCAGCGTTGCTGTTTTGCTGGGCGACTGGCTGGTGAGCTGGAGTTATGGCACCTGCTGCAATCACCGCTTTAGCGTGTTGATAGCACTGTTCGGCGTGTTGGGGCACGTGTTCCCGGTTTGGCTGAAGTTCAAGGGCGGCAAAGGTGTGGCGACGGGCTTCGGCGTGTTTGTGGTGATATGTCCTTGGGCGGCGCTGGCGGCGTTTGCGATTTTTGCGCTGAGCATTCTGATAACTCGGTATGTATCGCTGGGTTCGATATTGGGGACGGGCGCGTTTCCGTTTCTGGCGTGGTGGTTGGCGCCGCGGCTGCGCACGCCGGTTGATTTTGGATTGCTGTGCGCGGTGGCGTTCATTCTGATAGCGAAGCATCATCAAAACATTGCGCGGCTGTTGAGTGGTACAGAATCGAAACTCGGAAGCAAGAAGAGCTGAGGGCCGCAAGGGGATAAGCATGGAAAATGAAAGCGCGCGAATTGTTGTTTTAGGCGGCGGTGCATGGGGCACGGCGATAGCTCTTTCGCTTTGTGCACGGCGTGACGCGAATGGCACTTTGCTGAGTGCGCCGGTTACGTTGTGGGCACACATGAAGGAAGAGGCAGACGAGATGGAAGCGGCGCGCGAGAATGTGCGCTATCTGCCGGGTTTCAAATTTCCTGAGCATCTGAAGGTAAGCTGCGACGATGCGGTAGTCGGCGATGCGGACCTGCTGGTCTCGGTGATACCGTCGGCGTTTTTGCGCTCGACGACGAAGCGCTTGGCGAAGCAGTTCAAGCCGGGTCAGATGCTGGTGAGCGCGACCAAGGGCATTGAGGCGCACAGCGCGTTGCGCATGACCGAGTTGATCGAGAGCGCGATTGCAGAAGTGCAGCCGACGCTGAAGATGCCGGTGGGCGCGTTGAGTGGGCCGAGCTTTGCGCAAGAGGTGGCCGAGGGGCTGCCGACGGCAGTGACGGTTGCGTTTGACGACGCGGCGGTTGCGGCGCAGGTTCAGCAACTGTTCACCTCGCCGGCGCTGCGGTTGTACTCATCGACGGATGTGGTCGGCGTGGAACTGGGCGGCGCGCTCAAAAACATCATCGCCATCGCCGCTGGCATTGCCAATGGAATGGGGCTCGGTTACAACTCGGCCGCGGGGCTGATCACGCGCGGCATTGCGGAGATAACGCGGTTGGCGGTAGCGTGCGGAGCGAAGCGCGAGACGCTGGCGGGGTTGTCAGGCGTGGGCGATCTGGTGCTGACGTGCACGGGGTCGCTGTCGAGGAATCGCACAGTCGGCGTGGAGCTTGGCAAGGGCAAG
>CAIMNN010000537.1 GCA_903842845.1 uncultured Acidobacteriaceae bacterium
CTTTCCGGCAGAACGCCAGGCACTGGAGTCGCTGCCGCTGCCCGGAGCTGACGAATTGAGCCTCTCCGCTGACCAGAGCTGGCGGCTGGACAGGATCAAGCGTGCCATCGCCGTAATGCCCGCCGACACCAAACATGTGCTGGAGCTCGCCTGGCACCAGGGATTTGCTCCTGAATCTATCGCATCAAAGCTGGGGATAACCGCCGCCGCCGCACGCCAAGAGCTGCGTACCGCGCTGGAGACCATGGAAAAGGCGCTACTGGCGCATGAATAATCCGGAACACATCTCCGAGGACAATCTCACTCAATACGCGCTGGCCATGCTATCGGCCGCAGAGATGAGCTCGCTCAAAGCGCATTTCCTGTTGTGCTCGGATTGTCGCGAAGCGCTGCGCAAAAAATCCCTCGCTCTGGCCGCTTATGGCGCCGCAACGCCGCAGGTCTTTCCTCCGGCCGGCTCACGCGACCGCTTCCTCGACCAGATCACCAGCACCGAACAGATCACGCAAGTGCGCAAAACAAATGATTCAGACAATACAATCATCCGTTTGCTCGCTCCCTCACTCCAGTGGTTCGCAGGCCATTGGCGCGATGTTGCTGTCATCACGTTCGCCATCGCCTTGCTCATCGTCTGCATCAGCTATATTCGCGTTTTAACTCAGCTGAGAGGCTTCAACAAACAGGCGCACGAGGGGCAGATTGACTCGGTCCGCATGAACGAGCTGATGGAACTGCTGACCTCGGTCAAAGTGCAGCACGCGCTGCTGAGCGATTCGCCAATGCCCTCGCCTGCGCCGCCGCTTGGTCAGGTCATTTACTCATCGGAGCACGGCACGCTGTACTTCAGCGGTTCAAATATCCGCCCTCTGCCGGCAGGCAAAACCTATGAGCTATGGATACTGCAAGGCAAACAGCAACCACCCATCCCCGCCGGTTCATTTACCCCGGACTTCAGCGGATATGCCACTCTCGTTCCACCTCGCCTACCCGACAATCTCAACGTCATCGGCTACGGCGTGACCGTGGAAGATGTCATGGGCCTGACAACTCCCACTCTTCCCTACATCATTTCAACTGAACAGAAATAAGAAAGGCCTCCGCAATCGGAGGCCTTTCTTATAGTTTCCAGTACAGTAGCTTACGGCATCAGTTGGCATTGAGCCAGTGTCGGGTTGGCCGGCAACAGGTTGGGTGGCAGGAAGCAGGGCTGGCCCGCGCCTGGGATGCGGCTGGATGTAATTGCGTTGCCCGATGACCCATTCTGATTGGATACGCGCACATCGACAGGATTGCCTTCTAGCAGCAACGCCGTGTCCACGATGTCCCGGTCCGTCTCGATGATGGTCAGATACGGGCTGTTCGGCGATGCAACATAAACCTTGCCATAGGATGAGTTCTGCGTCGATGACACCGAGCGCGGATTGCCATTGACCGTCAGCGTCTTCTCCACCGTATGGCTGGTCAGGTTGACGATTGTCACCGTGCCATCCGCCTGATTTGCCGCATAGGCGCGTGAGCCGTCATAGAGAACCGTTACGCTGGCCGGGTTGGTCCCAACCGGAATGGTAAAGGTCGTGCCGAAGGTCTGGCTGTCGTTGCCATACTCATCCAGGCTGACGTCGATCACCGTGATCGTGCCGCCGTCATAGTCGGCTATCACTATCTGGTTGGTCGCCTGATTGTATTCGGCATAGACAGGTCCGGCATATTGCGGAACATTATTGTGCCCATCCTGCGCTAGGCCTGCGGAAAGTGAAAGCGGCAAGCTCGGATGCGTGTAGTACGTCTGACCAGCCTGGTTCTTGCATCCGGCCGGACATTGATCATCCAGCGTGTTCAACTGGCTGTTGATCACGGAGACCGTATCACTGCCGCGGTTGAGCACGAAGATGCGCTTCAGGTCAGGGCTTGCGAGCGCATAGACCGGGCATACACCGAGCAGGATGCGCGACGAAACGGTATAGGTTTGAACTTCAACACCGTCAGCCTCACCGGGTTGCGTTAGTGAGTGCGTCGAGTTGTTGTTGCAGGATGTGTCATAAGTCAGCGTGCCGGCGGCTGGGCAGTTCACGTTGCCTGGATATGTGCAGTTCTGGCTGACTACGTAATTGCGCTGAGAGCCTGTGTTGGGACCGACCGTAAGCACCGGCAGTGGCGCAACCGGAACGGCGAGCTTGAACGTCGCAGGTATGCCCGTCAAAATATCCACCTGGGCATTGGCTGCATCCGTAATCCAAATCCCCGTATTAGGGGAAAAGAAGCCTGTATATACTGGCGGATTTGGCATCCCGCTCGGCAGCGTCGAATAGCCCAGATTCTTGTATTGCAAATTGGACGAGACCTGGAAGTTGGTCAACGTCGCATCGCTGTTCAGCGTGTACGAGTTGGAACCGCTTCCGTCCTCAGTAAATGTCAGTGGCCCTGGCCCTATCTGCGACTTGGCAAGGAACGTATCGCCGGAATAATCAATGATGCTGGCGATGCCGGGTGTGTTTGCGCCCGTATACGAGACCACGGCAGCATAAGCGATCGGCTGCGCCGGTGGGCCCGGGTTTGGCTGCGGAAGTACGACCGGGCGGAAGGTGGTTCCGCAACCGATGACTAGTACAACGAGGGTACAGATGGCACTAATACCAACCGGACGCCAATGCGACCTATATTTTTTCATTGTCAATTGATCCATGAGCTGCTTTTCTACTCCAAATGTGATTGTAAATCAGCCGATTGGGTATTAGACGCGCCCATTGCGACTCGGTTGCCTGGTTCGGCACCGGAACAAGCCATTCGGCCGGGCTTAGCACCTATCATTGGGTCATGAAGCTCCACTGGCAATCCCGTCTGGTCCTGCTGCTGGTTCTGCCAGCCGCCGGCGCTGACCTGGTGCTCGAAGCCGGATTCTGGGCCGCGCGCGACCTCCGCATCGCCCTATGGAGCTTTGGAATCTGCGCATTCTTCGCCGCTGTAGTTCTACTGATGAAGGCCGGCACGCCCACCGCCGCCGCAGCAGGATTTGCCATTGCCTCAAGCCTCATCTTTTCCACAGTCGTACTTCCCTTTTCACCTTTTCACACCGCATTCACACCAGCCTGCCTTGTCTTCGCCTTGGCCGCGCTCGCTACGCGTTTCGGCCAACGCCAAAAAGAAGTCACCGGCCTCGCCGAAGCCCACTCCGGACGCAACGCCGCACAGGTCTGCGCAAATCTCGGCGCAGCCATGCTCTTTGCCGAGCCGCTGGTCAGGCTCAAGATGGCGAACCTGCCACTCAACTCCCTCGCCGTTGCCAATAACACCATGCTTCTTGCTCCGGCAATCGCCGCACTCAGCGAAGCCGCCGCCGACACCGTCTCCTCCGAAATTGGCCAGTCGCTCTCGCTCTCGCTTGCCGGCCGCAGAGGAACCCACACCCGCCTGCTCACTACCATGCGTCGCGTTACGCCGGGCACCGACGGCGGAATCTCCCTCTTCGGCACGCTCGCAGGAATCACCGCAGCGGCACTGATCGCGCTGGCAGGCACATGGGCTCTCGGCGGAGGCCTTCACTTCTTCTATCTGAGCGCGGCCGGCGGCGTCTTCGGACTCTTCTTTGACAGCCTGCTCGGCGCAACACTCGAACAAAAAGGCTGGCTCAACAACGACATGGTGAATTTTTTGTCGACGATGGCTGCCGCACTCTTCGTTTTACTCTTATTGGTAGTTATGCTTCCCCGATGGATCAACTAGTTCGATAAAAATATTTCCCTGTTCCCTTTCCATGCATACAATCAACTGCAACGGAGGCAAGACGCATGCCCGAAGGCGTAATCGGTGGAATGCTCGGCGATGAAGACGAAAGGCCGGAGCTGGAAGAAGCCCTCAGTGAGGCCAATGCGGAGGGATTCACCGCAGCCATTGTCCACCAGGCCTCGCAGGAGGACCCGGATGTAGCCCACGAGGCCGCAGCCTTCCTGCGTGTTCAAACCGAGCATCTCCATGAAGAGCATCCGCTTCGACTTGCCCACTTGAAAAATCAATTGCGCGAGCAACACCTCCGCCGCTTCGGAATGCGTCTGCGCGTTGGCTTCCAGCTCATCGTTGTCCTCTTGTCCTTCGGCGTCTTTATCGGCGCGGTGCTCTTGGTCCGCGATGCGGTCAGCTCGCACGCCGTTGTTATCGACCCATTCGATACGCCTCCATCGCTCGCGCAAAACGGAGTCAATGGCAAAACGGCCGCCGCGGGCCTGCTCGATGTGCTCACTAAAATTCAGAACGCCACACACGGTGATGCGGAACGCCGCTCGCTCTCAAACGCATGGACAAATGAAATCTCCATTGAAGTGCCTGAGACCGGCGTCTCCATCGCACAGATCGAACACGCCCTCCAAACCCGCTTCGGTCACGACCAGCACATCAATGGCGACCTGGTGCAAACGGCCAACGGCGGCCTCACGTTAACCGTGCGCGGCAATGGAATTCAACCCAAGAGCTTCAGCGGCGCCAACACCGAGTTGGACAAATTGCTCACCCAGGCCGGTGAGTACGTATACAGCCAGTCGCAGCCGGGCCTCTGGAGTGCTTACCTTGCTGACCATGGACGGCCGGATGAAGCCATTCAGTTTGCCCGCGGTGTCTATAACACGGCTCCTGCCAGTGAGCGCCCCTACATTCTCAACAGTTGGGCAAACGCTCTCGTCGCCAAGGGCGGCACCGATGCAATGCGTGAGGCGCTGCCTTTGTATCGCAAGACTGTCCAGCTCAAGCCGGATTACTGGCCCGGCTATAACAACGTCATGTTCGCATTGGCCAGCCTGGGTGACGAAGAAGGCGTGGTGCATGTTGGCGAGCAAATGATCCAGGTTGCCGGCGGAAGAAAGGGCCGCTTGGCCGAGGGTTACCTTGCCAACTATGACCAGATAGTTTGGAACATCCCCGACGAAAGGGCCGAGTCCATCGCCGATATGGAGTCACATGGCGGCCTCGGCAGTTCGACAGCGATATCCGGCTCAGAGAACTTGAATATCGCCCAGTTTGAGGCACAGATGCACGACCCCGATGCTGCTGAGATGCGCGTCAAGACAACGCCCATTGACCCCAAGTCGCTGCCCGATTTCTCGCTCGCTTCCTTTGACCGCGCGCTGATCGCCGAGGAACGTGGCGATATGAAAACTGCTGCCGCAGAGTGGGATAAGTTGATGGTGGCCTATAAGGACCCTGTGGTTTCTGCCGCCAATCCGCAAACGGTTTGTTATGCGGCGGTGAGCTATCAAAAAACAGGTCAAAGCGCCAAGGCCGATGCGGCATTGCTCCCCCCCGGCTCGCTCACATTTGTGGATTGTTACCGCTTCCACGGCGACGTCCTCGACCTGCGCGGCAACTGGCCCGAGGCCCAGCTATGGTACGCCAAGGCCATCCAACTCGGGCCCAGCATTCCCTCCGGGTATTACAGTTGGGGAATGGCCCTGATGCGCCACGGCGACCTCTCGGGCGCTGCAATTCAATTTCAAGTCGCCAACCAGAAAGGCTCCCACTGGGCCGACCCGCTCAAAGCATGGGGCGATCTACTCATGAAGCAGGGCAAGCCCAAAGAAGCTCTTTCAAAATACAATCAAGCCCTCAAATACGCACCCAACTGGAAAGAACTCAAAGAAGCAATAAAAACAGGGACCACCCACTAAGGTGCGTCCCTGTTCCCTCGCCCTGCCCCCTGATACCTGATTTCTGACCCCTGACCCTGACCCCTGATTCCTGACCCCTGATTTCTGACCCCTGACCCCTGTTCCCTGTATTAATGCAGATGCAGTTTCCAAAGCGTATAACTGACCACCTCATGCGTGATTCGTTTTATCTCCGCCGGCCGGTCAGCTATCGGCCCCTGCGGTCGCGGCGAGGTCAGTACATTCAGCCCATCGGCCGCGCAGATCTCATGTATCCGAAAAAGATGCGTGCTGTCCGAAACAACCACTATCTGGCGCAGATTGTTCACCCGCGCAATCACCGCAATGCGTCGCGCCGACTCTTCCGTGTTCCGGCTCTCCGTCTCGGCGATTATCTGCGACTCAGGAATCCCCAAACTAACCAAATACTCGCGCCCAACCATTCCCTCTGAATACTGGTCGCCGCCATTACCGCCAAGTGTGATAACGAGCGGCGCAATGCCATGCTCATACAGCGTCCGCGCATGGTCCAACCGCGCGCGATAAACCGGCGACGGCCGCCCGTCATACTCCGCCGCCCCAAAAACGCTGATCGCATCCGATGGCTCCGCCTGGTCATGCGTTGCGAAGTAATGTATCTGCGCGTATATCCACGCAACCCATGCAACGCTAAGCACAACTAGCAGGCCGAAGGCAGTTGAAAAAAATCGCGACCAGCGCTTTTTGCGCGGCGCGCCATCACCCGCCAGATGTGTCTGGGATGTTTTCATCGTCCAATCAATCTTATAGGGAAGCGTCGCAAAAAGTTGTGACGCTCAGCTCTCCAGCGCCATCACAATTTCATGCGTGGGAATCGCGCCTTCGCGCAATATCTCCCAGCGCCCGTCGCCAAGCGAGAGGTCGACTATCGTCGTATGAACAGCGCGCCCCGTCGGCCCGCCATCAACTATCAGCGGAATGCGGTCGCCTATCTGGTCGCGCACGCTGCTCGCATTGGTGCACTCGCTCGCGCCTTGCAAATTCGCCGACGTCGCCGTGATGGGCAAACCAAAAGCCTCTACCACCGCACGTGCAATCGCCGCGTCAGGCACCCGCAAGGCAACGTTGCCCGTGTGCGCCGTCGAGCGCAACGGCAGCTTTGTCCCGGCGCGGACGATTATCGTAAGCGGTCCAGGCCAGAATTTTTCGGCCAGCTTGTCCAGCAACATGTCAGTGTCGCGCGCCAACTCATACGCCTGCGAGACGTTCGCTATCAGCAGCGAAAGCGGCTTGTGCTTCTGGCGCATCTTGATCTGGTAGATCTGCTCGACCGCGAAAAGATTCACCGGGTCAACCGCAAGACCGTAAAAAGTGTCGGTCGGCAGTGCGACCACTTCGCCATGTTCCAACCGGCGAACTATCTCGCGTATGCGCACCGGCTCGGGTTCTATAGGATCGACACGCAATATCTCGGCGGACAAACTGGATTCTCCGTGGCCAAAGTCCTTGGGCAATCCTGCACCAGAGCGTTAATCTACAACTGGCAAACTGCCGGGGCTTAAAAAGATGTCTCTACGCATTGTACAGAGTAAACAGAACCCGCGCCTGAAGGAGTTGCGCCGAGCGCTCAGCCAGCCGCCTCGTCTCGCCGAGCCCGACACTCTGCTCGGCCTGGAAGGCCTGCACCTCGTCGAAGAGGCTCTGCGCGCCGGACTCAATATTCATGCGGTCTTCGTCGCTGAAGGCTATGAGCATATGCTCGACGAGTTGGCCCGCAAGTACTCGCTGTTAACTGATTTGGAAACCTTCGTCGTCCCCCGCGAAATTTTGAACGCCGCCCAAAGCACCGAAAGCCCGCAACCTGTAGCCGCACTAGTTGAACCGCCTGTGTGGAAACTCGACGCGCTTGTTGAGGGCTCCGGCCCAGTCGTAGTCCTCGCTGGTCTGCAAGACCCCGGCAACCTCGGCACAATCCTGCGCTCAGCCGAAGCCTTCGCCGCCGCAGGTGTAATTCTCCTCCCCGGAACCGTCAGCCCTTGGAACCCGAAGGTGTTGCGCTCGTCAGCGGGCAGCGCGTTTCGTATACCGATGGTCACCACTGAGGCCGCCGCAGCAATCGACTTCCTGCGCAAAGCCGGCCGCAAAATTTTCACCACAGCGGTCGAAGGCGCAACGCCTCTCACTCAGCTCAACCTAACCGTCTCGCACGCATACCTAATCGGCAACGAAGGCAACGGCGTCCCAGCTGAAATCGCCGCCCTCGCCGACGCAGCCATCACCATCCCCACCGGCGCCGTAGAAAGCCTCAACGCCGCCATCGCCACTAGCATTCTTCTCTACGAATCCGCGTGGCAACGCGCCAGAGCGCCTCAACGTACCGGTGCAAAATCATGACCCTCTTCGACGGCCAGATCGGCGGCGACAACGGCCCGAACGCGGCCCAGCGCAAAATGGCTCCGCTCGCCGAACGCATGCGCCCCAATACGCTCGAAGAATATTCAGGACAAGAACATCTCCTCGGCCCCGGCAAACCACTCCGCGTGCAGATCGAACGCGACGACCCAACCTCGATGATCTTCTGGGGCCCGCCCGGCGTCGGCAAAACCACGCTCGCAAAGATCATCGCCGAGCGCACCAAGGCCAGCTTCATCGAGTTCTCCGCCGTCCTCAGCGGCATCAAAGAGATCAAGCAGGTCATGGTCGACGCCGAGGGCGCATCGCGCATGGGCTCGCGCACCATCCTCTTCATCGATGAAATTCACCGCTTCAACAAAGCGCAGCAGGACGCCTTCCTCCCCTACGTCGAACGCGGAACCATCCGCCTCATCGGCGCAACCACCGAGAACCCATCCTTCGAAATCATCGGCGCGCTGCTCTCCCGTTGCCGCGTCTACGTCCTCGAGCCGCTCTCCGAAGAGATGATCACCGCTCTCCTTCACCGAGCTCTCACCGACGAAACCCGCGGCCTCGGCGCGATGAAGCTTACCGCCGAAAACGACGCGCTGACGTTGATAGCTTCCTACTCCAGTGGCGATTGCCGCTCGGCCTACAACGCGCTCGAAGTTGCCGCGCAGTTGGCCTCCAGCGCGCAAATGGCCGGCACAGGCACCGGCATCATCACGCATGAGGTTGCCAAGGCCGCCTTGCAGCAACGCGTGCTGCTCTACGACAAAACCGGCGAGGAGCATTACAACCTCATCAGCGCACTCCACAAAAGCGTGCGCAACTCCGACCCCGACGCCGCGCTCTACTGGCTGGCGCGCATGTTCGCTGGCGGTGAAGACCCGCTCTACCTCGCCCGCCGCATCACCCGCATGGCTATTGAAGACATCGGCCTCGCCGCCCCTGAAGCGCTCAACCTCTGCAACTCCGCGCGCATGGCGGTTGAGTTCCTCGGCTCCCCCGAAGGCGACCTCGCACTCGCCGAGGCGGTCGTCTACATGTGCCTCGCGCCAAAATCAAACTCTGTCTACATGGCCTGGGGCGCAGTCAAGGACGATGTCGAATCAACCCGTCAGGAGCCCGTCCCGCTCCACCTGCGCAACGCGCCCACCAAATTGATGAAGCAACTCGACTACGGCAAAGGCTACAAGTACGCGCACAGCGAGGCCGACAAGGTCAGTGACATGGACTGCCTCCCCGAGTCGCTCCTCGGCAGCCGCTGGTACCACCCGACCGAAGAAGGCCTCGAGAAGAAACTCGCCGCGCGGCTGATTGAGATCAGGAAGATTCGCGATTCAAAACACAATAAATAAATTCAGACTCACTTCAGTTGCTTCAACGCATCCAGCACAATCCCCGGCGTCAGCGCTTCAGGCAACAACTCCGGCTCCTGCGCGCCCGGCTTGTAGAGAGCGTAAACAGGCACTCCGCTGCGGCCAAGCTCGTTCAACGCGGCGGCGATTGCAGCATCGTGCTGCGTCCAGTCGGCCTTCAGCATCACCACATTCGCCTTCTTGAACGCATCCTGCACCTCGGGCTGCTCCAGCGCAACGCGCTCGTTGACCTGGCAGCTCAAACACCACTTCGCCGTAAAGTCCACAAACACCGGCCGCCCATCGGCACGTGCGCGTGCAACGGCATCCACACTCCACGGCTGCCAACCACTCGGCGCGTCCAGCGCTCTCTCAAGCGACCCCGAAGTTGCAGCCACCGGCGCGCTTTCAATCAACTTGCCCGGCGCTACAACCGACCACGCAATCACAGCAATCAGTATCAACACCGCCACAATCGTCGCCCAGCGCTTTGCCGGCCACCGCCCAAGGAACCATCCCGCCACAGCCAGCAGCAGAAAGCTCACCAGCAACGCAACCAGCAGTGCAGCGCCATAAGCGCTCGCAATCACCCACGCCAGCCATATCGCAGTTCCAAAGATCGGCAGCGCCGTCGCCTGTTTCAATATCTCCATCCACGCACCGGGCCGTGGCAGCACATGCGTCCACGCTGGTTGCAGCGTCAGCACAACATACGGCGCGGCCAGCCCAAGCGCAAGCGCAGTAAAGATTGCAATCGTCACCGGCGCCGACTGCGCCAGCGCGTACCCGACAGCAACTCCCATAAACGGCGCAGCACACGGCGTAGCTACAACCACCGCAAGCACGCCCGTAAAGAAGCTGCCCGTGTACCCTTCTTTCGCGGCCAGCGACCCACCCTTGCCCGTCAGCGTCAGCCCAATCTCAAATTGCCCGGCCAGCGAAAGCCCCAGAAAAAACAACAACCCCGCCATCAGCGCAAGGAACACCGGCGACTGGAACTGGAATCCCCAGCCCAGCGTTGACCCCGTCGCGCGCAACACAAGCAGCACCGCAACCAGCGCCCAGAAGCTGACCAGGATGCCCAGCGCATACACCGCCCCATGTGCGCGCATGTGCCGCCGCTCCTTGTGCCCCGAGTTCACCAGCGCCAGCCCCTTCAAAAACAGCACCGGAAAAACGCACGGCATCAGGTTCAACAAAATTCCACCCAGGAAAGCGAGCCCCGCAATGCGCAGCATCTGCACCGCATTGAAACTTGAAACCGGCACAACCTTGCCAGGCAGCGCCGTGAACTCGTAGTTCCGCCCGCCTGAGAGTTCAATCAGTCCGCTCAACTTGTCAGGATTCCCCTGCAAATACTGGTCGCGCGTCAACTCAAGTTGAAAACCCTTCGCCGTCGGCGTCACCTTCTGTGGCGCAGGGTTGCTGATGATGCCTGCGTCAGCGGGGAAAAACTGCACTGCGCTTTCGCGCTGGCCGGTTTCAACCTGAAGCAGAAAGCCGGATTTGGTAGGCGTGAAGATCGGTTTTGACGATGCAGGAAACTGTATGGGGAGTGAAGATAAAGTCGATTTTAGTAATTGCTGTTGATGGCTCAACGGAGCTGACTGCTCTTTACTGTCAATCAAATGAAATGGCACCTCCAAGTCTGCTTTGCCTGGAATGCAAGTATTGCTGCACACGATCCACGTCACATGCACCAACAATTTCTCTGATTGATGCGCACTTGAAGAAGCTTCGCTGGCATTGAACTTGATATCAAAAGGAAAAATGACTTCATCTTCATAGCCATAATCCATCAAAGGTCCCATGGCTAATCTCTTCGGCGCAGGAAATCTTAATTCAGTTGCGTCAAAACCTGACGGCAATGCCCAATGAATTCGCGGTGGTTCACCAGCATCTCCTGCATTCTTCCAATAAATATGCCATCCGCTTTCAAGCTTGAAATAGAGCCCTGCTGAATTCAATGCAATTCCGATTTGCCCTGGCTGTATTAACGCATCGCCTTGAACCAACTCCACATGCACATGCGGCCCATCAGCCGAGCTCTTCTGCGCACCAGCCTGCAACGCGCCCAAAGCCATAACCAAAAAAATAATCCAACGAGACATGCGCATAGGTTTCAAACCAACTCCTCAATACTTGGATTCAGTTTACCGAACAATGGTTACAAGCGATATCACTTCAAATATTCGCGACGTGGTTGTTTTCTTGCTAATCTTATTCCGTGCCCACGGTCTTCCATCTTCGAGGCTTCAAATTTTTCTTCTACTCAAACGAAGGCTCGCCCGAGAACCGGTACACATCCATGTTGAGAAGGGCGAGAACGAAGCCAAATTCTGGGTGAAACCGGAGGTTAAGTTGGCCTACAATGATGGTTACGATGCCAGAACGCTCCGTGAGTTGATGGAGTTCGTGGTTAACAACAAGGAACGCATTGAAAGGGCATGGGATGAATTCTTCGGTTAGCGCAACCCGAGTTCACTTTGATGAAGACAACCTATGGGTTGATCTTAGCGATGGCCGTGTGATCGGCGTACCCCTTGCCTGGTTTCCGCGACTTCTGAATGCGTCAGCTGCGGATCGCGCCTCGGTACGCATCTCCAGCCGTGGACTGCACTGGGAGTCACTCGACGAAGACATTTCAATCGCCGGGCTTATGGCAGGTCTCGGCGACCAATCTACACAGAAAACCTTCGCAGCCTAAATCACTGCGCCAGCGCCATCAACCTTCGATAAATGCAATCATCCGACACAACATTCACACCCGCCGCACGCGCCTTGGCCTCAGCCTCGTCATGTGTGACGCCATCCTGAAGCCACAGATTTTTAATCCCAAGCGCAATCACTTCATCAACGATCGCCGGCACAAACTCCGGCGAACGAAAAACGTCAACCAGGTCAATTCCCTCACCTGTCTCCGCGCGGCACGCCGCATCAGCCTCGGCAATCGTCTTGTAGCACGCGACGCCGTGAACTTCCTTCAGCACCGGATTCACCGGAAAAATCTTGTACCCGCGCGCCTGAAGATAGCGGCCGATGTTGAAACTCGGCCGGTCCGGCTTATTGCTCATACCGGGGATGGCAATCGTCTTCGCCGAACGCAACATCGTCTCAATCAACTTCAAGTCAGTCATGGCTACACATCCATATCATCGTCAGCTGCGGCAACAGCCGTCCCACGCCGCTTGGCCAGCAGATAGCCGCGAATAAACGGCTCCAAAAATCCATCGAGCACCTTGTCCACATCGCCGACCTCAACCTTGGTGCGATGGTCCTTGGCCATGCGATAAGGCTGCAACACATACGACCGTATCTGCGAGCCGAAGTTTATCTCTAGCTTTGAGTCCTCCAGCTTCTTCGTCACGGCCTTCTTCTTTTCCAACTCATACTCGTAGATGCGCGACCTCAGCATCTTCATCGCCTTCTCTTTGTTCTTGTGTTGCGAGCGCTCGTTCTGGCATTGC
>CAIMNN010000538.1 GCA_903842845.1 uncultured Acidobacteriaceae bacterium
ACCGGCTTTCCAATCGCCAAGATTGCGGCGAAGCTGGCGGTTGGATATACGCTCGACGAGATTCCGAACGACATCACGCGCAAGACGCCGGCCTGCTTTGAGCCGACGATCGACTACGTTGTCGTAAAGATTCCCAAGTGGCAGTTTGAGAAGTTCCCCGGCGCGGACGACGTGCTGGGGCCGCAGATGAAGTCGGTCGGCGAGGTGATGGCGATCGGCCGCACCTTCAAGGAAGCGCTGATGAAGGCCTGGCGCTCGCTTGAGACGGGCAAGAAGACGGGCGCGGAGGTTCTGGACCCGCGGCGGCTGACACAGATGCTGGTGACGCCGCGGCCGGAGCGGCTGGGCTACATCCGCTATGCGTTTGAGCAGGCGATGAGCGTGCGCGAAGTGGCAAGGCTGACGCGGATGGATCCGTGGTTCCTGCATCAGTTGCGCGAGATCACGCTGGCCCAGGCCGCGATTGCGCGGACGACGCCGGAGACGATTGGCGCGGATGCGCTGCGGCGGCTGAAGCGGCTGGGATTGAGCGACGAGCGGATTGCGACGGAGTGGAAGCTCGAAGGCCACGACGGCATTCAACAAGTCAGAGAACTGCGCGAGAAGCTGGGCATCAAGCCGGTCTTCAAACTCGTCGACACGTGCGCGGCGGAGTTCGAGTCGATGACGCCGTATCTCTACTCGACCTACGACGAAGAGGACGAAGCGCCACCGACCGACAAGAAGAAGATCATCATTCTCGGCTCGGGGCCGAACCGCATCGGGCAAGGAATTGAATTTGATTACTGCTGTTGCCACGCGGCCTTCGCACTGCGCGATGACGGCTTTGAGACGATCATGGTGAACTGCAATCCTGAGACCGTCTCAACCGATTACGACACGAGCGACCGCCTCTACTTTGAACCGCTGGTTCTTGAAGACGTGCTCGCCGTTTACAATCACGAAGCGCAATCAGGCGCGGAGATCGGCGTGATTGTGCAGTACGGCGGGCAGACGCCGCTCAACCTTGCTCAGCGTTTACGCGCGGCTGGCGTGCCCATCATCGGCACATCGCCTGAGTCCATTGACCTCGCCGAAGACCGCAAGCAGTTCGGCAAGCTGCTCAACGATCTCAACATCCCGCAGCCTGCCGGCGGAACTGCGACAAGTGTTGCGGAAGCGCTGGCTGTTGGCGAGCGCATCGGCTACCCGGTGCTGGTGCGGCCGAGCTACGTGCTTGGCGGACGCGCCATGGTCATCGCTTACGATGCTGACGCTGTCACCACTTACATGCGTGAGGCAGTTGAGTACTCGCAAGAGCGTCCTGTGCTTGTCGATCACTTCTTAGAGAGCGCGGTCGAGGTAGATGTGGACGCGCTGTGCGATTCGAAGGACGTCATCATCGCGGGCATCATGCAGCACATTGAAGAGGCCGGAATTCACTCCGGCGATTCTTCGTGTGTACTGCCTGCGGTAGACATACGCGAAGAGACGCTCAATACTATTCGCACCTACACGCGCAAGCTCGCACTCGCGCTCAAGGTTGTCGGCCTCGTAAATCTTCAGTTCGCCATTCAGCGCGACAGCAGCGACCAGGACCACGTCTACGTCATTGAAGTGAACCCGCGCGCCTCGCGCACAGTTCCCTACGTCTCAAAGGCGACGGGCATTCCGCTAGCCAAGGTTGCCGCACGTTTGATGACCGGCCGCACGCTCGCCGAACTGCTACCCGAGCAACTGAAAAGCGGCAAAGACCTGCCCACCGGCGCGCACTACTATGTCAAGTCGCCGGTTTTTCCATGGAATAAATTCGCTGGCGTCGATACCGTCCTCGGCCCCGAGATGCGTTCGACCGGCGAAGTGATGGGCGTGGCCGAAGGATTCGGCGAGGCGTTTGCAAAAGCGCAGCTTGCAGCGGGACAAAAGCTGCCGCTCAAAGGCACGGTCTTCTTCAGCGTCAACGATAATGACAAGCCTGCCTCGGTTGCAATCGCGCGTCGTTACATGGATCTCGGCTTTGACATCGTCGCCACCTGGGGAACAGCGGATGTGCTTGAAGCCGCAGGCATGCGCGTCGAGCGTGTCTACAAGGTCAAAGAAGGCCGGCCCAACGTGGTCGATCTCATCAAGAGCGACCGCATTCAGCTCATCATCAACACGCCGCGCGGGCAGGATACATTCTTCGACGAGAAGGCTATTCGCCGCGCAGCAGTACTCGCGCGCGTCCCGACCATCACAACGCTCGCCGCAGCCAAGGCCGCAGCCGAAGGCATCGCGGCCATGCAGCGCCAGCGCATCACCATCTACGCGCTCCAGAACCTGCACGCGGGGCGCAAATAAAAAAGACCCGGAATCCAATTGAATGGGACTCCAGGTCTTTAATTAATATTCGTCTTCGTTTAGCGCAAGGTCACAACGCGAAGCAGATAGCTGGTGACCACACGGCCATGTTCCGTGCGCTTCTCAGTCTTCTTCTGCCACTCGGCGTCATCGGCAACAAGTTTTTGACGAATCGCGTACACCTTGTCCGGCAAGCCATCCAATGCGGCCATGTCCTTGTAGACGATTGAAAAACCGATGTCCCAATCCTCAGAGCTTGAAGTCGTCTGGTTGGTGAATATCTGATAATCGAGGATAACGCCGGCCTTCTTCTCGGCTTCCCACAGAGGAACAAGGTCCCTCTTCAGGTCTGCTGCAAAGGCATTCCCTTGCCCGGGTGTGACGTGAACCAAAGTTACGCGCTCGACGGCTCCTTGATTGTAAAGAACCTGTGCCGAGGCGACGCATGCTGATGTCAGAAGGATTCCGAACACAGCAATAGCTGCAAGACGCAATGTGATTTTCATGGGTAAGACCTCCGTGTGTGATGAGCCGGTTTCAGGGGAAATGAAGAAACTACTCACAAAACAAATATGTCTTGGGTCAAAACAAATTAGGTTTTGAGAGTGGGGTAATCATACATGGCGGGGTAGACAAGTGCGATAAATAAGTGAGATTTGTAAAGGAACTTGTATGGTGCGCCCGGAGAGATTCGAACTCCCGACCTACTGGTTCGTAGCCAGTTGCTCTATCCAGCTGAGCTACAGGCGCACAATTGTTTACTGTCGCTTTCGCGACCATTGTTAGAATATCAGGATTTTAACGGTGCCGCAACGGTTCAAACAGCCGCTACTGGCTGCTCAGGAATCAGCGAAACCTCGTCGAGAATTTCGAGGCCGCTCTGCTTCATCAGGCGCGTGACCGTTGCCGCGTTCAGGCGGGTTGCATCGTACTCCACGCGCAGCGTCGACGCGGCGCTGTCAAAGCTCAGTGAGCGGATGCCGTAAATCTCGCGGGTGCGTGCAAGCGCGGCTGCAACTGCCTCGGTGGGCTCCAAACGGTAGCGGAAAAGAAGATCGACGGTCGTCATAGGCTGATGATACCAAGTGCGGCGTTGGGCCGCTGTTCACACGTCACACTAGAGCTTGCGCATAAAATCAGCAACCGACGGGTCTGACCAGTCCGTTGCGCCGACAAACTTGCGACGGATGGTCCCGTTCTTGTCGATTGCGTAGGTCTCCGGCCACATATCGGTGTGGAAGAGCGATGCGACGTGCTCAGAGGGATCGCGAACCGTGACCAAGCTTTGCATGTGATAACGAGGGATGAAACTGCGGTAAGCGTCCTCGTCCTCGTCCACGCTGATGGCGATGACCGTGACGTTCGGGTTCAGGCGCTGGAACTCGACGAGCGAGGGCACCTCTTGCACGCAGGGGCCGCACCAGGTGGCCCAGAAGTTGAGCAGCACCGTCTTGCCGCGGTAGTCGGCAAGGTGAACGCGACTGGTGCCGTCAGCGACGGTGAAGTCCGGCGAAGGCTGGTTGAGCAGGAAAGGGTGTGAGCCGCGGTTGCAGCCCATAGGGGCCAGAGCCACAGCAACGAGGAATCCGAGGAGTAGGTATCGGGTCAGCCGCACATCCCTATAATACGAAGAAAGAGGGTGTTAAGTCATGGGGCAGGACGGGAAAAAGACGAGCTATACGCCGGTTCTAGGGCTGATGGGTGACGCCGCGACGGTCTCTGTGCCCGTTCCAGTGGCAGAGCGCGTCCGCGAGCCCTTCCTATCGCAGGAAGCGATTCTGGAGCTGACGGTTATCATCCCGGCGCGGAACGAGGAGGCGTCCATCGGGGAGTGCCTGGACTCGCTGGTCAGCCAGTCAGAATCCTTCTTCAAATTGGGCGAAAATTGGGAGATTTTGGTCGTCGATGACGGCTCAACTGACAAAACAAAGGAGTTAGCTGAGTCCAAATCGGGCGTCACAGTGCTCAAAACCAAACCTCCTGTATCCGGTTGGACGGGGAAAAACAATGCCATCTGGACCGCGGTTAAGGCCGCAAGGGGCCACTGGCTGCTCTTTACTGATGCGGATACGGTCCACCAGCCGGGGAACCTCCGCCGGGCCATCCACGAGGCTACAAAGTACAAGGCTGGCCTCTTGAGCTACTCTCCCCGGCAGTTGATCACAGGCCTTGCGCAGACGACCGTTATGCCTCTTATTTTCTGTGAGTTGGCGCTATCCTACCCGCCCGCCAAAGTCTCTGACCCCGCCAACCGCCTGGCAGCAGCCAACGGGCAGTTCATGCTCTTCACCCGGGAGGCTTATGAGCGCATCGGCGGCCACGCCGCCGTGGCTCGGGAGATCCTCGAGGACGTCGCGCTGGCCCGTACGGTAAAGAAACGTGGCCTGGGATTACGCTTTCGATACGCGCCGGACGCGCTTTCAACCCGCATGTACCGGACAACAGACCAGATGATCGAGGGATGGAGCAAGAACCTCGACCTGCTGTTTGGCAACTGCCGGACGCTGGCGTGTGTGCGGACGTTGGATTTTCTGCTTTTGTTCGGGCTGCCGGTGCTGAGCTGGATCTATTGGCGACTGCCGATTGCGCCGCTGGTGAATGTGCCTCTGCTGACGGCAGGGGTGCTGGTCGCACTGTTGTGGGTGCGCACAATAGTGCGGTTTTACGCGCGGGTGCGCAAGTCGAATTTCCCCTGGAGCGATTGCCTGCTGACACCGCTGGGACTGCCCATGTTTGTTTATTTATTGGTGCGCAGTTGGTGGCTGCACCACGTGAAAAAACAGGTTCCATGGAAGGGGCGTGCTTATTCAGGAGATTGAAATTTCCTGCCGATACTTGCATCGCAAAGAAAAATCCGGTAATTCATTGAAACAATCCAAGAGAGAGACGCATCAGATATGTGTATCTCTTTTTAACGACTAAGAGACTAAAAATGATCCAACTAACCAGACGCGCTACCTTCTCCGCCTCGCACTATTACTGGAACGAGGCGTGGAGTGCTGCCGAAAATGAGCATGTCTTTGGCAAGTGCGCCAACAAGAACGGACATGGGCATAATTACACGATCGAGGTGACAGTCAAAGGCGAGCCCGATGCTGTGACCGGATTTGTTGTGGACCTGAAGGCTTTGAAAGACGTAATCGAAGAGCATGTGCTCTCGGTGTACGACCACCGGCATCTCAATCTTGAAGTCCCGGAGTTTGCGAAGGTTGTGCCGACAACCGAGAATATTGCGATTGCAATCTGGAATCGCATTGAGGCTGGGCTGCTGGCACATCCGACAATGAAGACGGCACAACTTGCTGCCGTTCGCGTCTTCGAAACGTCAGATATATTCGCCGAGTACCGCGGAGGCAAGTTATGATTCACGCGATCTTCGGACGCCGTTACACATTCAGCGCGGCGCATCGGCTTCATAGCGATCAACTTTCAGTCGAAGAGAATCGCCTCGCATACGGGAAATGCAACAACCCGCATGGACACGGGCACAATTATGTTCTCGAGGTTCAGTGTGCGGGCGAGGTCGACGCCGAGACAGGCATGGTTATCAACCTGGCGACACTCGATGAGATAGTGCACCGGACTGTCATTAGCCGTTTTGACCATACGAATCTGAATCTCGATCCGCTCTTTGAAAAAGCGGTGCCGACGACGGAGAATCTGACCATTGCCGTCTTTGAGCTGCTTGAACCCGAGATATTAAAAACCGGGTGCAAACTGGCGAAGCTCCGCATTGAAGAGACGGAAAACAATTTTTTTGAGTACAGCAGGTAAACTTCAGCAGCAACGGAGGCCGCAGATGGCGCAACCGATTCCCCTTCGCACCACACGTACGCATGAACTAAAAGCTGAACCCGAGCACGGACTAGAACTCCATCACGTCAGCACGCAAGAGCTTTACCGCGAACTGCTTTCGCGCTTTCACGAAGACCCCTCGCGCGATGGATTGCTCGACACGCCGCGCCGCATGGAAAAAGCAATGGCGCACCTGACCAAGGGTTACACCGAGGACCCGGCGAAGATTCTGCGCGGCGCACTCTTTGATGTGGATTACGACGAGATGGTTATCGTGCGCGATATCGAGTTCTTCTCGCTGTGCGAGCATCATCTGCTTCCCTTTTACGGCCGTGCGCATATCGCCTACATCCCCAACGGAAAGGTTGTGGGGTTGAGTAAGCTGCCTCGGCTGCTGGATGTTTTTGCGCGCCGCATGCAAGTGCAGGAGCGGCTGACCCGTCAGGTGGCCGAAGCATTGCAGGATGCAATCGACCCTCAGGGGGTGGGCGTGGTGATAGAGGCAAACCACATGTGCATGATGATGCGCGGCGTGGAGAAGCAGGCCTCGGCAACAGTGACCTCGGCGATGCTTGGTTGCTTCCGCCAGAAGGAAACGCGCAACGAGTTTCTCTCGCTGGTAACACGGCCAGCGTCGCCGAACCGTTGAGCAACTCACGATAAAATGAAAGTGTAAGCACAGCGCCGCAGAAACAATCACTGCGGCGTTTTGCACGAGAGAAGGAGCAATACAGATGGCTCATGCAAACACAATGCCTGTTCCGCAGTCGATACCGGGCGTAGCAAAGATCATTGCAGTTGGTTCCGGCAAAGGCGGAGTGGGCAAAACCACGGTCGCAGTGAACCTTGCGATTGCACTTTCACGGTTAGGGCAGCGCGTTGGCTTGATCGACGCGGACATATACGGACCAAACGTGCCCATGATGATGGGCTCGAGCCAGCAACCTGTGGTTGATGAGCGCAACATGATCCACCCGAATGAGACACACGGGATAAAGACAATCTCGATAGGATATCTCTCGCCGGGCGACAAGCCGCTGGTGATGCGTGGGCCAATGCTGCATCAGATCATCCGTCAGTTCTTGCAACAGGTGGATTGGGGCGAGCTGGATTATTTGATCATCGACCTGCCGCCGGGAACAGGCGACGTTGTCATCTCGCTTGTGCAGACGGTACCGCTGACCGGCGCTGTCGTTGTCTCTACGCCGAGCGATGTCAGCCTTCAGGATGCGCGCAAGGCGCTGGAAATGTTTGCGCAGGTCAACGTCGAGGTGTTGGGCATCGTCGAAAACATGAGCCACTTTACCTGCCCGCATTGCCACAACCAAATTGACATCTTCTCCAAAGGCGGCGCGGAACGGACTGCCGAGCAGTTCAATATTCCCTTCCTCGGTTCGATCGAGTTGATCCCATCGATTCGCGAAGGCGGCGACCGTGGGCTACCTGTAACGCTTGCAGGGCCGAAGAGCCCGCAGGCTGCTGAGTTTTATGCAGTAGCTCAGAAGTTAACGGGTTATGCTGAGAAGGCTGCGGCAAAGCAGAATGATGTGATCGAGATAAGCTAGTTGTGTTGAACGAAAAAAGGACGGGGCTAATTGCCCCGTCCTTTTTTTGTCAGCGGTTAGCGCCAGTCGCGGCGGTCGTGGTCGCGATCCCAATCGCGGTGGTAACGGTCATCCCAGTCGCGGCGGAAGCGGTCATCCCAATCACGCCGATAGCGGCCGTCCCAATCGCGGTGGTAGTAGTTCCAGTAGTAGCGACGGTAGTAGTCGTCACGGTCATGACGGAACCAGTCATCGCGGTCGCGGTAGTCATGGTCACGGTATTCGGGAGCCGGAGCACCGAATCCCTCTGCCTTTGCCGTGAAGGTGAACGCTGAAAGAACCAACATCAGTGCCAGTGCATACTTTTTCATCTTCGGTCTCCTCTCCTCAATTGCCGCTTGTAGCTGCGGCTCTTGTTGAATGAAACGCGAAATGAGAAAAATAGTTGCGCAGAATATTTTTGGCTAATTTTCGGCGGCTGTGTCGATGGCCTTGAGCAATACATCGATTACAGTTGCGCATTGCTCAGTGTTGACGTCGTTGTGCGTGACTAGGCGGATTGAATTGCCGACGAGCGCGCTACACAAAACGCCCTCTGTCTTCGCAAGCTGTACTACCTTCGCCGCTGAAACACGCGAGATGAGACCGAAGATGACGATGTTGGACTCGACGGTTGCGGGATCAAGTTGAACATGCTCGTTCACAGCCAATTTCTCTGCAAGCAACTTTGCGTTGGCATGATCTTCATGCAGACGCCATGGCATCTTCTCAAGCGCGATGAGGCCCGCTGCGGCAAGGATGCCAGCCTGGCGCATTCCGCCGCCGAGAGATTTGCGCAGAAGCCGCGCTTCGGCCATCAAAGCCGACGAGCCCAATAGCATTGATCCGACCGGCGCGCAGAGCCCCTTGGAGAGGCAGAACATCACTGTGTCGCAACCGCTCGTGAGTTGTTGCACGCTGAGGCCGAGAGTTGTTGCTGCGTTGAAGATGCGTGCGCCATCCATGTGTACGGGGAGGTTGCGCTCTTTGGCGTTGGCCCAGATCTCTTCAAGAACTGGCAGCGGAGTGACGGTGCCGCCTGCGAGGTTGGCGGTGTTCTCAAGTTCTATCAATCCGGTAGGAGCGCGGAATGCGCCTTTCGCGTAGATGACCGGCTCGATCTCGCGCCATGTGAGTAGGCCGCGGTCGGCGTAGACTGCGCGGACAAGGCAACCGCTGAAGACGGCAGTGGTAGCCATCTCCCAATCGAGGATGTGCGCGCGGGATTCAGCGATGACCTCCTGCCCCGGCTTGGTGTGCAGGCGAATGGCGATCTGGTTGCCCATGGTGCCTGATGGGACAAAGAGCGCAGCCTCGCGACCGAAAATCTCTGCAGCGCGTTTTTCAAGCGCGTTGATGGTAGGGTCTTCGCTGTAGACGTCATCACCGACCTCTGCGGTCGCCATTGCGGCGCGCATCTCTTCCGTGGGACGGGTTACGGTATCACTACGCAGATCGATCAACATTGGCAAGCTCCTAAAATGTGAATCTCATCTCTATTTTAGTCTGATGAATTTCACTTGAGCTCACGACCCGCCCGCAGTCTATACTTGAGCATTATGCGGACACTACATCTCGCTACCTTACTGCTGCTGCTCTCTTCATTGACCGCAGTGAATGCCCAACTGACACCGAAGTCAGAAGCAAGGCCCGCGCACGCAAATAAGACTATGACACCAGAAGAAGTTCATCGCTCAGCGATTGTTATTGATACCCATGCCGACACGACAACGCGTTTTGTGGATGAGGGATTTGATCTATCTGATCCACTCAAAGGCGGCAACCTGAACCTGGAGTCTGCGCGCAAGGGCAACCTGGGCGCGGAGTTCTTTTCCATCTGGGTCGAGCCCGAAATGTACAAAGGGCATTATGCAAAGCGCACACTCGAGATGATCGATTCTGTTCGTGAGCAAGTTGAGAAACACCCGAAGGAAATGGTGCAGGTGACTACAGCCGACGGCATTGAGCGCGCGCATCGCGAGCACAAGTTCGCCGCGCTGATGGGGATTGAAGGCGGTCACTCGATCGAAGGCTCCATCGGCCTGCTGCGTGATTATTTCGACCTGGGCGTGCGTTACATGACGCTAACGTGGTCGAACTCGAATGGCTGGGCAGACAGCTCGGGCGATTACACGGACACGAGCGTTCCGCACACAAAAGAAGGCTTGAGCGAGTTTGGCAAGGACGTGGTCTATGAGATGAACCGTCTGGGAATGATGGTCGATATTTCGCACGTTTCTGATAAAACTTTTTATCGCACGCTGGTCATCACGCGTGCACCGGTGATTGCGTCTCACTCTTCCTCGCGTGTGATCTGCAATGCGCCACGCAATATGACCGACGATATGCTGCGCGCGGTTGCACGCTCAGGCGGGCCGGGGTCGAAGGGTGGAGTAGTGCAGGTGAATTACTATTCGGCGTTTGTCTCACAACAGTATCGTGACGAGCAGGCGCGGATCACATTTGAAGTGGAGAAGGCTGTGGATGCGTTGAAGGCCAAAGCAAAGGCTGAAGGCCACGAGGTTACTTACCAGGAAGTTGATGCTCTGCGACGCGGCTATGCAGACAAGATTCCTCGACCACCCTTGTCAATGCTGATTGACCACATCGACCACATTGCGAAGGTTGCAGGCGTGGACCACGTTGGACTGGGTTCAGATTTTGATGGCGTCGAGGGACAGTTACCGGAGGGGATGGATTCTGCGGCGGACCTGCCCAAGATAACCGCTGCGCTGATGGCGCGCGGGTACACGGCGGATGATTGCAGAAAAATCCTGGGCGGCAACCTGCTGCGCGTAATGCGTGAAGTGGAAGCGGTTGCGCACGAGTTGCAAACGGAAGAGCGGCCGCGGATTCTTGAGAAGCAGCCGTTTGACGAGTGGAAGAACTAGCAAGAGAGATTCAATACGGAGCATAAGTAATGAGAATCAGCAATATAGCATTGGCAGTCAGCCTGGGCGCGCTTTTGATCTTTGGCGCGCCTTTGCGCGGTGAAGACGAGCCGACGAAGTCCGCGGAAAAGTCGAGCGATAAGGCTGACAAGGCTGAGAAACAGCCTGAGAAGCCGGTGAATTCTGAGGTCATCACCAGCGGCTCGGTCGACGTACACGGGCAGCACATCGTGTACAACGCCATAGCGGGCATATTGGCTGTTGGCGGAACGAATGTGCAGGACTCGCAGATCGGCCTGGATGGCAAGCCTCTCCCCGGCAGCCAACTCGCGCTCACCGAGCCCAAGGAAGCTAAGGATGCATCGCCAACGGCGCGCATCTCTTATGTTGCGTACTTCAAGAAAGACGCGAAGGCTGAAGAGCGGCCGATTACGTTTTTCTACAACGGCGGCCCAGGTAGCGCGACTGTGTGGTTGCATATGGGCTCGCTGGGACCGAAGCACGTTGTGACCACCGGCGACACTCATTTGCCGGCAGCACCCTACAAGATGGTTGATAACGGTGAGTCTTTGCTGGACGTGAGCGACGTTGTGTTTATCGACATGCCCGGCACCGGATTCGGGCGTATACAGGGCAAGGACGCTGACAAGGCATTCTGGGGTGTGCAAGAGGACGCAAACGCATTCGCGCGTTTCATCGCCCGCTTCATCACCAAGTACAACCGCTGGAACTCGCCGAAGTATTTATTTGGCGAGAGCTACGGGACGACACGCTCCGCGGTACTGTCGAATGTTTTAGAGAACGAGTACTCCATCGATCTGAACGGCGTGATTCTGCTTTCGCAGATATTCAACTTTACATCCGATATAGATGACGCGCATGGCAACCCCGGCGTGGACCTGCCGTATGTGTTGGGACTGCCGACCTACGCTGCAACGGCGTGGTACCACCACAAGGTGCCCAATCAACCGGCCGCGCTTGAACCGTTCCTGCGTGAAGTGGAAGGTTATGCTTTGACGACATACTCCAATGCGTTAGCCAAGGGCACGGACCTGAGTGACGCCGAGAAGAAGGATGTTGCCGAGAAGCTGCATCAATACACTGGGCTGCCGGTTGCTTATTTGCTGAAGGCTGACCTGCGCGTCAGCGGCGGTCAATTTTCCAAGGCGCTGCAAGATGATGAGGACCTGACGACGGGACGGCTCGACACGCGTTACTCCGGCCCATCGATCGACTCACTCAGCGAGTCGGCGGAGTACGACCCGCAGAGTTCGGCTATATCCTCAGCGTACGTGACCATCTTCAATGACTACGCGCGCAATACGCTCAAGTTTGGAGAGAGTCAGACCTTCCTTACAAGCGCGCAATTCAGCGGCCACAAATGGAGCTGGAATTTGCGCAGGCACTCACAAAACAATGTGAGCGATTATCTGGCCAACGCAATGAAGACGAATCCACGCCTGAAAGTGATGGTTTTCGGCGGATACTACGACTTGGCAACGCCATACTTTGCAGCCATATATGAGGACAAGCATCTGCCTATCTCATCAAAGCTCGCCAAGAACATTGAGTACGGCTGGTTTGAGTCCGGGCACATGGTCTATCTGAAAGAAGAGTGCCTCAAACAACTCCATGACCGCACGGCAGCGTTCATCAAGGAGACGCTGAGCGACAACAAGTAAGCAACAACTGAATGTAGGGGCACCGGAGATTTCTCTGGTGCTCCTTTTCATTGGGCGGGTATTCTATTCAACATGAAAACCAAAGCCCTGCTCGTTGCGATACTTCTCCTTGCCTTTACGGGCATCCAAGCGCAAAGCTTCAAAGTTCATTACTCCGGGTCGGCGAATGCCGGACCGCTCGACGGCCGGTTGATGCTCATTCTCTCGACTGACGCGAGCGATGAGCCGCGCAACCAGATTGACGACACGCCACGCTCGCAAATGATCTTCGGCGTGACAGTGGACGGCTGGAAGTCGGATGCGCCGGTGACGATAGACGGGAGTGCGTGGGGCTACCCAACGCCTTCGCTCAAGGACGTGCCGCCGGGCGAGTACTACGTGCAGGCGGTGCTCAACAAATATGAGACCTTCCATCGCGGCGACGGCAAGACCGTGAAGCTGCACATGGACCAGGGCGAGGGGCAACACTGGAATATCTCGCCGGGAAATCTTTACTCGACGGTTCAGAAACTCACAGTGAAACAGGGTGGTGCGCCGATTGAGATTGCACTCACCGAAGTGATTCCGCCGATTCCCATGCCGAAGGACACCAAGTACATCCGCCACATCAAGATCCAGAGCGAGCGGCTGACCAAGTTCTGGGGACGGCCGATGTATTTGAGCGCGTCGATACTCGTACCGGAAGGTTTTGACGAGCACACGAGTGCGCACTTCCCACTCATCATTTTTCACGGCCACTTCAATCCTGATTTTGAGGGCTTGCGCGAGATGCCGCCTGACCCGACTCTGAAGCCGGATTACAGCGAGCGCTTCCACCTTGCCGGATACAACCGCATCCAGCAAGAGGAAGAATACAAGTTTTACAAGACGTGGTCAGGCCCCAACTTCCCGCGCATGATCATTGTCGATATTCAGCACGCGAATCCGTATTACGACGACTCGTATGCGGTGAACTCGGCCAACGTCGGCCCGTATGGCGATGCAATCGAGTACGAGTTGCTGCCTGCGATCGAGAAGCAGTTCCGCGCCATCGGCCAGGGTTGGGCACGGTTTACTTATGGCGGCTCAACCGGTGGATGGGAGGCACTGGCAGTGCAGGTCTTTTATCCGGATGATTACAACGGCGCGTTTGCTGCCTGCCCTGACCCCATCGATTTCCATGCCTACACCAACATCGATCTCTACAAAGACGACAACATGTTTTACATCCAGGGTGCGCACAAGCGAATAGCGCAGCCGGAGATGCGTGATTACCTCGGCCATACGTTGATAACCACCGAAGATGACAACCGCTACGAACTGGCGCTGGGCGACCACGGACGCTCCGGCGAGCAGTTCGATATCTGGCAGGCGGTGTACAGTCCGGTCGGCGAGGACGGCTATCCGCAGCCGATATTCAACAAAGTCACAGGCGAGATTGACCACAAGGTAGCCGAGTACTGGCGCGAGCACTACGACCTTGAGTCGATACTCGAGCACAACTGGCCGACGCTGGGGCCCAAGCTCGAAGGCAAGATTCATATCTACGTCGGTTACGAGGACACGTACTTTCTGAACAATGCCGTCTACCTGATGGAAGATTATCTGAAATCGTCCAAGAACCCGGCGTATGGCGGCGAGGTGCTCTACGGCCCGCGCGCCGAACATTGCTGGAATGGCGATTTCACGCAGCCGAACGCCTACTCGCGGTTGCACTACAACACGATGTATGTAGACAAGATACTCGACCGTATCCAGAAGACAGCACCGAAGGGCGCGGACCTGACT
>CAIMNN010000539.1 GCA_903842845.1 uncultured Acidobacteriaceae bacterium
CTTGCCCTGCGCGTAACGCCTGTCCACAAGTCACTACCAACAAGCTCTCACCTAACTTGTTAGTTATCAATAACTTGAAGCAAACAAAATCCGGGGCTAAATCAGGCGCATCGCCCAATAGCCCAGGACCCGGTTACTCCCAATCAAATAGCCCCTGAATCAAACCGCTCAACCGCTGCCACCCACTCACAAAGAAGATGACCGCAAGGACGCGTATCCTTTATCATAACGCGCCCCTGCTGAGAGTTCAACCCCCGGTTACACGGGGAAGGTACTACTTGATCTCGACAGTTGCCACGCCGTCGAACTTCTTCTTGATCGTCTCGGCTTCTTCCTTGCTGACACCTTCCTTGAGCGGCTTCGGGGCGCCATCGACAAGGTCCTTGGCTTCCTTCAGGCCCAACGAAGTGACTTCGCGGACTGCCTTGATGGTGCTGATCTTGTTCGCGCCGCCATCCTTCAGAATGACTGAGAACTCGGTCTGCTCTTCAACCGCTGCTGCGGCCGCGCCACCACCACCTGCAACCATTACTGGTGCAGCTGCGGCAGCCGAGACGCCGAGCGTCTCTTCAAGTTCCTTGACAAGGGCTGCAGCTTCGAGAAGGCTGAGGCCAACAATTTGTTCCTTCAACTGTGCGATATCCGCCATGATGTTCTCCATTTCCTACTGTTTTTGAATTTTTTTGACCCGCCGCTCACTTCACAGGTGAAAGGTTTCCGATGCGCCAGACCTGCGCCCCTTAACCCGCTCCGTCAGCGTTATTCCGTTAAAACCAACGCCCCGTCTTGCCCGGGCGCTCCCAGTGCCGCCTAAGCAGCACCGGCAAACTTTTGCTTTTCCACGCCCTGGCCAATGACGACCGCAAGGTCGCGACCCGTGGCGTTGATGACCGTCGCCAAACGCTGCGCCGGAGAATTGATCAGGTAGAGAAGCTTCGAGAATATCTCTTCCTTGCCCGGCATCGTTGCCAGCGTCTTGATATCCGCCTTCGTCAACAGCTTGCCGTCCACAATGCCCAGCTTGAACTGGAACTCCGCATTCTCGTCAACCCACTTCGAGAAAGCCTTGGCCAGCGAAACCGGATCGCCCGAGGTAAACGCAACCGCGTTCACGCCCTTCAGGCCCGCGAGTGCAGGAGCGATCTCCATGCCTTCGCTCGCCTTTGCAGCCAGCTTGTTCTTCAGCACGCGGTACTTGCCGCCTGCTTCACGAATTGCCTTGCGCAGGTTGTAATCCTGTGCCACGGTCAGCTTATTGAAGGTGCCGATAATCGCCGTCGTTGACCCGGTAAACTCGCTGGTCAACAATGCTACCTTCTCGTTCTTCTTCGCTTTTGAAATTGCCATCTTTCACACTCCCCCCGTCATTGCTTGAACGGGGCTGCCGGACCGGCTCTCTGCCGTTCGGCCGTTAAAAATTTATCCTGATGCGCTGTACTACTTGTGCGCCGCTTCTTGGCCTGCCGCATCCAGCGGAACGCCCGGGCCCATCGTCGAGCTCAACGTCGCGCTCTTGATGTACTTGCCCTTGGCCGCTGCCGGCTTGGCACGCATGATCGAAGCGATCACAGTCGTCGCGTTGTCAACCAGCTTGTCGCCTGAGAAGCTCAGCTTGCCCACGGGAACGTGAACCAGACTCGTCTTGTCCGCGCGGAACTCGATCTTGCCCGCCTTGATCTCCTTCACCGCCGCTCCAACTTCAAGCGTCACAGTTCCGGTCTTCGGGTTCGGCATCAGACCCTTCGGTCCAAGCACCTTACCCAGACGACCGACGGACTTCATCATGTCCGGCGTCGCGATCAATGCGTCAAAGTCGGTCCAACCCTCTTTCTGAATCTTCTCGACCAGCTCTTCGCCGCCCACGAAATCTGCTCCCGCGGCCTGCGCTTCCTTCTGCCGGTCGCCGGTCGCGATTACCGCAACCGTCTTCGTCTTGCCCAATCCATGCGGCAAAACTACCGTGCCGCGAACCATCTGGTCGGCATGACGCGTATCCACGCCAAGACGGAGCGTCAGGTCGACGGTCTCGTCAAACTTGGCGTACTTCACCTTCTGCAAAAGGCTCACGGCCTCGTTCAGGTGATAGGGGCGCGCTTCGACAGATGCACGCGCCTTGGCAATATTCTTGCTGGCTTTTCTTGCCATTCTTCTTCCTCATCTCCCACCGCTTGCCGCCAGCCCCTCAGAAGGGGAACGTGGACGCCGCACATGAACTGCGCCGCATCGAACACGCCCGACAGCCGTGGTAATTATCGATGGCCTTTGAGACAGGGATTCCCCCGCCCAAAGGACGCATATATAGATACTATGAAAATCTGCACGAAAAGGCAACTATTTGAAGGGTTTATAAAAGAAAAATCAATACTTTGCACCAAATATGGTGCTACATCATCCCGCCCCGCAATTCAATCCAGCTTGCCCCCAACTCCACGCAGGAGCATACTATCCTCATGGCCACCCACCCCATCCCCGACTCCAAACCTCCCCTCCGGCCACTCCCCCCTGAGCTCGAAGCCGAACGCGCCCGCCTCATCGCCCTCCTCGACGAAGCCGATCGCTCTATCGATGAGGGCCATGGCATTGAGGTCACCAAAGAGTCCATGCGCGAGATGGCTGAGCGCGTCAAGGCCAGAGGCCGGGTGCGCCTTCAATCTGAAATGAAAAACTCATAGTCATGCGCTTTACTACTGCACCAGAATTCGAATCAGATCTTGATGCTATTTGGAATTACATCGTCAAAGAAAGCAGAAGTTTGCAGATTGCAGATCGATTTATCGATTCCATACAAGACAGAATTCCATTGATCGCTTTGAATCCATACATGGGTCGCTCTAGAACAGACCTCAATCGACAGGGCCTCCGTAGTTTCCCTGTCGGGGATTATCTGATCTTTTATCGGATTTCGAACCAGGGCATACGATTTCTTGCGTTATACACGGTAGTCGTAATTTGAATCGGATTTTTAATACTGAGTAACAGCTTTCCTCACCTCATATCCTTTCAACTGAATCACCACTCCATAATTCCGCTCCACCAACTCCAACGTCTCTTCCTGCCCAGGCATCGGATTCTCCTTCGATTGCAATTTTGTTTTCATAATCACCCACTTCACACCGCGCCGCCGCGTCTCATTCATCAACTCCTCCGCCGAGTACGGGTCCGTCGCCGGGTCCATCATCGTCACCGGAAACCGCGGCACACGCCCCGTCGCGTAATAAAACGGGTCCTCGCCAGGTATCACCAACAGCGCATCACCCTGCGGAATATTCTCATCCGTCCACCGCACCAGCTCATCAAAATTTTCCATATACTTGCCCGGCGTCCGCATCCCCCGCAATGCCGTCACCTGGGACCCCACCGCCGCACCCTCCGGAATATCAGCGTAGCTCAGCCGCGCCAAACTCGTCGCATATACACCGCCGCAGACCAGCAGCGCCGCCGCAAACACTACACCCACCACCGGCCGCAACCATCTCACCGCCGCAGGCAGCGCTGCAACCAACGTCGCCACCAGCACCATCAGCAACGGCCATATCGCATAAGTTGACCCCCACAACTGCTGCGACAAAAACGCCCCGTGTATCGCCGCCAGTATCACAAACGGAACCATCCGCTCCAGCGTCACCCCGCGCCGCAACTTCACTACCGCAACAATCGCCGCCAACACAAGCAGCACCGGCCACAGCGCCAGCAGCGCGTCCGCCATGTCGTCCGCGTCTTCCGCACTCACCACCAGCCACACCGTCCACAAGAACGGCGTCGCAATCAGGAGGACGCCAATCCACTTCTGCAATCGCGTGCGCAAAAGAAAAAATCCAACCAGCATCGCCGGCACCGCCCAATACACAAGCTCCGTTTTGTAGATCGCAACAATCAGCGCCAGCCCCGGCATCCTTCGCTGTGCAGCAAACGCCACCGTCCAGTGGTAATAATTTCCCAGCCCCCACGTCGCTGCCATAGCCACCAGCGCCGCAATCGAAGCCGCAAACATTCCACCCAACAATCCAATCGCCTTGCGCCACTCACTCCGACTACACACCATCACCACCGCAGCAACCCCAACCGCAAACGCAAACGGCAACCCAATATTTTGTTTATAAAACATCGGCACAACCACCGCAGCGCCCGTCAACACAGCTCTCAGCCACACCGCCTCCCGTTCCTGCGCCAGAACTATCAGCAGCCACACTGCAAACAGCACCGCAACTCCAGCATCCGTGTCATAGATCGGATGCGGATAAACCCCCTGCGTACTCAAAAACACCAGCGGAGCAGTCAACACGAGCGCCAGCCATCTGCTCTCCATCAATCTTGAAAGCGAAAGCCACCCAAGCCATACGCTCAGCCCACCCGTCACCGCCGCGTAGATCTCCGTCACCAGATAGCAGCGCCCAAATATCTTTATCAACAACGCCTGCGTCAAAAATGTCAGTGGAGCATGAGCCAGTGGAAAATCCCTGTACGTCATCTGCCCCGCCGCAATCCGCCACCCCGTGTCCAGCAGATACCCCAGGTCCCACAACACCGCCACGCGCTGGTTCTGCCAAAGCACAAACCCCGCAGCGGCAACAGCCATCGCCGCCACTGCAAGCTGCGGCAAGCGTTTTGAAATTTTTATCATTGAAGTCGATTGTAGCTAAGCACCTTCTCGTCCCGCATTCATGATTCATCCGGCAATCACACACTCAACTACGCATGAATATGTTTCATCCAACAACAAACCTCGCCGGGGCATCTTCACCCGGCGAGGTTCTCTCTGTGCCACTCTGCGCTGTGGCCTTCACTTCTACCTGCGCAGTCGGCGCTGAAATGTTCGCGTTCGTGGTTGACTAGACAAGCGATGCGATGGTGCCGAAGTAGGCCACTGCAAGCAGCACGGCGTAGATTAGGTTTTTCATCTTCCCTCCTTGTTTGTGAATCTCTTCACACAACAAGTTACGCACGCGCTTCAAATTTGGTTCCCTTTGCCGTTATTTTTTTCGCCTCTCTATTTTGTTTTAAATTATCCTCTGCACAACTCAGGGGTCGTTGTGTCATTCTGTTCAACATGGGAAACAAAGACAGAGGCAAGAAGGAAACCAAGAAGCCGCCGAAGCCCAAGGTGAAGCCGGCGCCGTCAGGCCGCCCCGTGGGCTTTGGTACAACTCCCTCTTCATCCTAGGGAGCCACATAAGCCCGAGCGCAGGCACAGCAATCTTTTCGCGCAAAAGCAAACGGCCCTCCCACCCGGGAGGGCCGTTGTGCTTTTACACTTGAACTCAGCTTGCGGAGCTTCACGCCGAAGAACAGCAAGGAAGTCATCCATGCGTTCTGGCGCAACAATCACGCTCTTGCCATTTTTCCGCAGAATGACGATGTGTGTTGAGTAAAAAGTCCACATCGGTGCTGCATTGACAATAATGCTCCATATTTCATTCAAGGCAAATTTATCCGTGACAATTCCAAATTTTCGTCTGGCAAAGATGCCGTCTTTGAGTGATGTAAAACTTGTTGTCCAGAAAAATATCGCAATAACGATGAAAAGCACATAGCCCTTGAACATAAAGTGGTCTGTTTGCGATCGATATGAAAAATATGCAAAGAATGCATAGAGCGCGATCAATGCAAGTATTAGCCTGTGATTCCTCGGGCGGAATATCATGCCTCAAATTCTACCCCAAAAGCAAAAGGCCCTCCCACCGGGAGGGCCTTTGTGCACATCAAAAAATTACCCAACAACTTCAATGCCCATCGAGCGCGCCGTGCCCCGGATGCTCTTCATCGCCGTCTCGACGGATGAAGCGTTCAAGTCGGGCATCTTCTGCGTCGCTATCTCGCGGACCTGCTTCTCGGTCACCTTGCCGACCTTGTCCTTGTTCGGCACGCCTGCGCCCTTTTGAATGCCGGC
>CAIMNN010000540.1 GCA_903842845.1 uncultured Acidobacteriaceae bacterium
GCAAGCGGAATATAACCAGCCAACGGCGCAGCGACAACCAGAATTATCAGCAGCGTAATGGCGTGAATGATGCCCGCTATCGGCGTCCGTCCGCCGGAGCGGATGTTGGTTGCCGTACGCGCAATCGCGCCTGTCGCGGGAATTCCGCCAAACAGCGGCGAAGTCATGTTCGCGAGGCCTTGCGCAACAAGTTCAACGTTCGGATTATGCCGGTCGCCGGTCATCGAATCGGCAACAACAGCCGAAAGCATCGACTCAACCGCGGCCAGCATCGCAACCGTAAACGCCGACGGAATCAGCGGAATGATGTGCTCGGAGTGGAAGTCCGGCAGCGCGAACGGCGGAAGCCCCTGTGGAATGCCACCGAATTTGCTGTGAATGGTCTCAACCGGCAGATGGAAGTACGCAGCAATTCCAGTAAATCCGATCAACGCCACAATCGACGGCGGCACGCGCTTGGTGATGCGCGGCAGAAACAATAAAGTCACCAGAGTCCCTGCGCCAATGGCCAGCGCGCTCCAGTTAACCGTTGCGGCATGAGCTATCAGCACGCGCAGTCGCGGTAGAAACTCACTCGGCACCGACGCGACGTTGATGCCGAAGAAATCTTTTATCTGCGTCGACGCGATGAGTATTGCAATACCGTTCGTAAATCCAATCACAACCGGCCGCGGAATAAACCGGACAGCCGACCCCAGCCCGGTAAGCCCCATGATCACAAGCAGTATGCCTGCCATCAGCGTGACCATCGCCAGTCCGGGCATTCCGAAGCGCGCGACAATTCCTGCAACAATAACGACGAACGCGCCGGTCGGCCCGCCTATCTGCGTGCGCGAGCCGCCCAGCGCCGAGATGATAAAGCCCGCGATGACGGCTGTATACAGGCCGGCCTGCGGCGTGACGCCCGACGCGATGCCGAACGCCATCGCAAGCGGTAACGCGACCAGGCCAACGGTTATGCCGGCGACAAGGTCTTGCAGAAAGTTCTGTGGGGAATAAAAGCGTAGTGCCTGTATCGATTTTGGAATGTTTGGATTCGCGATGCTCATAGCGCTTGTTAATAGTTTACGCCTTATTGGGTTTCTATGTTTTTCCGGTACAGATACGCAGCGCCGCCGCTGGGATAAAAATGGTCAATATATTTGTGCTGTACAAAATTGAGACGCTCGTAAATCTTGATCGCTACAGCGTTGGCCGCATCCACATGCAGCCAAAGTTGCGTGGCCGAGTGTGCTCTCGCCGAAGCTTCAAGCTCCGCCAGAAGTTTATATGCATAGCCGTTTCGGCGGTGCTCGGGATGAACCTCGATTGTCTCAATGTAAACAGCGCGCACCGCGGTTTTTTGATGCAGCGAGCCGATGATGAATGCAATGACCGTTTCTGTATCAACAACAAGATGATTGATGGAATCGGGCTGCGTCAGTATTTTGAACATGTACTCGCGGTCAAAGCGCAACGGTTCACTGAAGCACAGCTCCTCAAGCGCATAAAGCGATTCGAAGTCGTCGGGCTGGAAGGGGCGAATCTTCATTGCACGTGTCAGAGTTCAGAGAGTAGCACAAGCGTAAATCATCCACATAAAAAAATGGACCGACCCAAACGAGTCGGCCCACTGTTCTTAAAGCTGAACTGCTAGACCTTTGATTCGAGGTCTGTGATGACATCAAAGAAGCGCTGGTCGAGGCGGCGATTGCAGCTGATGGCTTCCTTGATCGTGATATCCGTAATGTCGGTTCCATGCAGCACTGCGATGCGGCCCCACTTCTTCTCGTGCACCATGTCAATCGCGTGCAAACCGTAGCGCTGGCCGAGCAAACGGTCAAACGCCGAAGGTACGCCGCCGCGCTGGGTGTGGCCCAGGTTCACGGAGCGTGTCTCAAAGCCGGTCTTCTGCTCGATCAACTCCGCAAGCGCTTCGCCGATGCCGGAGAGGCGCGCGTGACCGAACGAGTCGACCTGCGCCGAACCGATGACCTGTCCGCCCTCAGGCAGATGGCAGCCTTCAGCAACCACCACAATGCCGTAATGCTTGCCGTTGTCGTAGTTGTACTTCAGCAGCTTGCAGACGTGGTCAATGTCAATCGGCTTTTCAGGAACAAGAACCACATGCGCGCCACCGGCAACACCGGCCGCACAGGCTATCCAACCTGCATCGCGTCCCATCACCTCAACTACCATCACGCGGTTATGAGAATCAGCTGTCGTGTGCAGGCGGTCGATTGCCTCGGTCGCAATCGACACGGCGGTGTCAAATCCAAACGTCGCATCGGTTCCGTTAATGTCGTTGTCGATTGTCTTCGGAACGCCAACACCCGGTATCCCCGCATCGGTCAGCGCCAGTGTGACGGACTGCGTGTCGTCGCCGCCAAGCGCGATCAGCGCGTCCACCTTGTTCTGCTTGAGAACGTCGCGAACCTTGTCAATGCCACCGGGAATCTTCTTCACGTTGGTGCGCGATGAGTGCAGAATGGTTCCGCCCTTGAGCTGGATGCCGTCAATGGCCTTCAGGTCGAGCGGAATCCAATTGTTCTCAAGCACGCCCTTCCAACCGTTCAAAAAGCCGATGAACTCATCGCCGTAACGGTTGATGCCCTTGCGCACTGCTGCGTAAATTACTGCATTCAGGCCGGGGCAATCGCCGCCGCCCGTCAATAATGCTACTCGCATCGGGAAATTCTCCTCTTTTTGCTTTTTTTCAACAATGCGATCCGCTCGCGGATCACAGGAACGTACTCAAGTAGTCCAACGGGCAGCACCCGCGAACCACGCCATATATAGTGTAGCGCGGGATTGTAAAGAGAAAAAGAGAAAAACAATGACCTGTGATTTGGAACCAGAATTTAGGGAACAAATGCCCCCCCTAAACAGTTTGAATAAATCATTTTGTTTTAATATGAAGACAAATAGCCGATCTAAAAAATCGTAAAATGCAAATGACTGGAGAGTTTGATGCGACACCGCACTTCCCTGCTTTTGATGAGCTTTTTCTTAATTGGAGTATTTCATTCAACATTAAAGGCCGCCGCACAGACCGTCTCATACGATAAGCCACTCAAGGAGGTCGTCGTTGATCTGGGGCATTCACAATACAGGCCCATGAATCCAGAAATGCATAACAAATTGAGTTGCTATTACTACAAGAATTATTTGGTCAAGCAGCTAGATGAAACTCAAAAAGGCGCGGAATGGTTTGGCATTGTGCCGCTCAAGGGTGGAACCATGCCAGAATGCAGCCAGACAAAAGAAGCAAATGAGATCCGGATCAATGACGACTCGAAATATGTTTGGGAAGGATATTTTATCGGCGTAATAAGAGATTATCTTTTCCTCGATAGCGCCGATGGCCAGGATGGAGCACTGGCATTCGGCATTTTCGACCTTCACACAGGCAAAAAACTTTTTGAGGACCAATATGAAGATGTGTTTCTGCAAAGCAACGGCAAATACGCATTGCACGATGACCGCAAGATGCGTTGGAACTCAAACGGAGAATTGGTAATCAACTACATACGAGTTCACTACGGAACATGTTTTCTGATGAAGAAAATTGCAGAGTGCCGGGACAAGATTGAGTCAGAAATTCAGGCAAAGCAGCCAGTGATAAATGATTGCAGCGAATTTCAAAAGGATGATTCGGCATATTCATCCGTAATTTTTTATCAAGCTGAGTCCACTTTGAAAGCAAAACCTCAGACGCGCCCAGTTGCGGGACCTATGCGCTGCGCAGCTGCGGAATAAATACCTTTAGCCACGGAATCACTCAGCGCTGTAGTAACGCTTCACAGCCCAACCCAGCTGCTAGCGTTACAATCACTATCAAATGTTAGGTACTGGAGCTTTTCTTCTGCTCGCGTTTGCAGCACTGGTCATCGTGCTGCTCCTCGTGCTGTTGCATCTGACGCGCATCGGTTATCTCATCCGGTCCACAATCCCGGACCGCCCGCGCCGCCGCATGTTCATCGCATCAGTCGCCTTCTTTGTAACCTTCCTCGGCGTGCGCCTGCTCGTCCGCCAGATCGTTCACAACGAGGGCCCCTTCAACTGGGTCATGGTACGCGGCCACCACATCCATCATCTGGTCTGGGGAATCCTCATCCTTCTCTTTGTCGGTTACGGCTGGCTGCTCGACCTCGGCCGCTCGCACTCGCCGGTCTCCATCTTCTATAGCCGCTTGATGTCCGTCAGCTTTGGCGTCGGCGCCGCGCTCACACTTGATGAGTTCGCCATGTGGCTGCACCTCGAAGACGTCTACTGGACAAGCGAAGGCCGCCTGAGCATCGACGCCGTCATCCTCTTCGGTGCCCTACTCGCCATCGGCGCATGGGGCGCGCCATTCTTCTCCGGCCTTCAGCGCCTGTGGAGCCACCGCGGCAAGCTCGTCGCGCCTATTCGCCGCGTGAAGTTGCCTCGTCCGCATAGATTTCGTCGATCAGTACGGCGTAGCGAGAAGTTATAACCCTGCGCTTCAACTTGAGCGATGGCGTCATCTCGCCGCCGTCGATCGACCACTCCTCGGGAACAATGCGGAACCGTTTCACCGTCTCAAAGCTCGCCAAATCTGCGTTCACCTGCCGGATGATGGACTCGTACTGCGCAATCACGCGCGGGTCCTTCAGCATCTCAACGCGGCTGACTGCGTGAACGTGATGATGCTCGGCCCCTGCTCCAGCGCGGCGTAATTCGGCGAAATGATAACCGAAATAAACTTGCGCTTGTCGCCAACCAGTGCCGCCTGCCCAACCAGCACATTCGACTTGATGCGGTTTTCTATCGGCTGCGGCGCAATGAATTTTCCGCCTGAGGTCTTCAGCAGCTCCTTCTTGCGGTCGGTGATGTAAAGAAATCCGTCGCTGTCGAGTGCACCTATATCCCCAGTAAGGAACCATCCATCCTTGAAGCACTCGGCGTTGGCCTCAGGCTTGTTCCAATAGCCTTTGAAAACCGACGGCCCGCGAACCAGTAGTTCGCCGTCTTCCGCCAGCTTGCACTCGGCTATGCCAAGCGGCTTGCCGACAGCGCCCATGCGGTGGACGATTGGATTATTAATTGCAATAACCGGCGATGTCTCCGTCAGGCCGTAGCCCTCAAGTATCTGTATGCCGACCGATGCGTACCATGTCGCCGTGTCAACGCCCAGTGGCGCGCCGCCGGAGACGAACACCCGTGCGCGTCCGCCGAACGCCCCATGAATCTTGGAGTAGACAACCTTGTAGGCGAGCTTCCACAGAACTGAATCGGGCTTGCGGCCGTCATAAACCGTGTCGCGGAAGCGGCGGCCGAATCTGACCGCTGAATGCAGCAGCCTTGCGCGAATGGCTGATAGCCCGGCACGCCGCTCGACCTCCTGGCGAATCTTTTCAAACATGCGCGGCACGCCGACAATGACCGTTGGCCTCACCTGCTGCATCGCAGCGGGCATTTTCTCAAACTGAGTGCAGTAGGCGACCTTTGCTCCGTCGAACATCATGCAGTAATCCAGCATGCGCGCCGTGATATGCGAGAGCGGCAGCACCGAGATGCAATAATCTTCCGGCGAAAAGTTGAAGCCGACCGTCGCAAAGCAGATATTGTGCGCAAGGTTGCCATGCGTCAACATCACGCCCTTGGGCTCGCCCGTTGTGCCCGATGTATAGATCAACGTGGCCAGGTCGTCCGGCGACGCGGTCCGCGCCAGTGCGTCGAACAGTGGGTCGCGTTCGGCGCCGCGTGCATCGGCGTCGCGCAGTATCTCCGTCAAGCTGACTGCACCGTCCGGCGCCTGCTCGCAATCCATCAGAATCACGCGCTCCAGCGGCGTGGCTTCACGCACCGTGGCGAGCTTGTCATAAAGCTGCTGCGAGCTGACGATTGCCACGCGTGAGCCCGAGTCGCGCAAAATCGAAGCCATCTGCGGCCCGGTGAGCGTCGGATAGATCGGCACATCCACCGCGCCAATAGCTGTAATCGCAAAGTCCGATATCGCCCACTCGTGGCGTGTCTCGCTGATGATGGCGACGCGGTCGCCCTTCACGATCTCCCAATCAAGCAAACGCGTGGCCAATGCGCGGACACGCTGATAGAACTGGCTCGCAGATACCGGTTGCCAGATCTCCGCTGCATCCTGTACCAGAAAAGCGACGGAGGCGTTCGAGTCCGCTACGCGGAGAAATAGCTCATTGAGTGTTTTTACTGTCGGTGTTGCATGCATGCTGTTCTCTTCCAAAGAGGAATGCGATTAACGCAAGTGAGTGTATCAGCATACGGGGTACACTGCGCAATGAACTCGCACAGTGACATCAGTCGCCCTGCCCCGGCGGCTGATATCAGTTGGTTTACGGCTGCTGGCGCAGCTTCATCCGCACAAACGCACGCGAGTTCATATTCCAGTTGCTCAGTATCCACTTGGCTCGCGTTGACCCGGTCTTTGCCGCGTGAACCTCAACAACCGATTTCAACTCGTTGAGCGTCGCGTCGTCTATCTCGTCCCACACCTCGGGGTCGAGGAAGCCTTTGTGATAGCGCCCGCGCGTCAGGAACTTTCCGTCCTCGTCGTATATCCACGCAACGCCGCCCGTCATACCTGCACCAAAATTTATCCCTGTCGCCCCCAGCACCACGACCATTCCGCCCGTCATGTACTCGCAGCCGTGGTCGCCCACGCCTTCAACAACTGCAAGCGCGCCAGAGTTGCGCACCGCAAATCGCTCGCCCGCACGCCCTGCCGCAAACAGCGCGCCGCCGGTTGCGCCATACAGCGCGACGTTGCCGAGAATTGTGTGATGGTCGGATTCAAGCGCCGCTCTTCCCTGTCCGCGGATCACAATCTCTCCGCCGCTCAAGCCCTTGCCCACAAAATCATTCGCCAGGCCCGTCAGGTTGAGCTGCATTCCAGGAATCGAAAATGCGCCGAAAGATTGCCCGGCGACTCCAGTTAGGTCGAAGATCAGTTCCTTGTTCGGAAGCGTCGGATAAGCAGACCTCAGCAGCGACAACTCGCCGGCGATGCGCGCCCCAAGCGTCCGGTCCTCGTTGGTGATGCGCGCCTTGATGCGGAAGTTCTTGCCTTCGCGCGCCGCGTTGAGCGCGGGGTCCAGCCACGCGTTGTCCACCGGGATGCGGTCTTCGGGCCGGTCGTTGCGCCCACCCTGCCAGCTGATGGGTCCGCCGGTTCGCTGTGCCACGGCCGCGGATGCCAGCAGCGGCGACAGATCAAGATTCGCGTCGTGGCGGACTTGCTCAAGTAAATCTGTGCGCCCCGTTGCAGCAGCCAGCGACGGCAGCCCAAGCTTGGCGAGCAGCAACTGTATCTCACCGGCGAGCGAATCAAAATAACGAACCAGATGCTCCGGCTTGCCGCGGAACTTTGCCCGCAACTCAGGCCTCTGCGTCGCAATGCCCGTCGGGCAAGTGTTCAGATGACATTGGCGCGCCATATCGCAACCAAGCGCAACCAGCACGGCCGTGCCGAAACCAAACTCATCCGCGCCGAGCAGCGCCGCTATCACAACATCCTTCGCCGTGCGCAATCCGCCGTCGGTCCGTAACCGCACACGTCCACGCAAGCCATTATTGATAAGAACCTGCTGCGCTTCAGCCAGCCCAAGCTCCCAAGGGTTGCCCGCATGCTTGATGCTCGAAAGCGGTGACGCGCCTGTCCCTCCCGAGTGCCCCGCAATCGCAATGTAATCCGCATAAGCCTTCGCAACGCCCGCAGCAATGGTTCCAATGCCGCAACTTGAAACCAGCTTCACTCCGACAGCCGCGCGCGGATTCACGCGCTTCAAGTCGAAGATCAACTGCGCCAGATCCTCGATCGAATAAATGTCGTGATGCGGCGGCGGCGAGATCAGCGTCATCCCCGGCTGCGCGTGACGCAACCGCGCAATCAACTCGGTCACCTTGTGCCCAGGCAGTTGTCCGCCTTCGCCCGGCTTCGCTCCCTGCGCAACCTTGATCTCAAGCTCTTCAGCATTCGCCAGGTACTCAGCCGTGACACCAAATCGTCCACTCGCCACCTGCTTTATCTTGTTGTTGTGCAGCGACGGCACGCCAAACGGCTTACCCGCCGCCGTATGTATATAGACAGCCGGGTCCTCGCCGCCTTCACCCGTATTCGAACGACCGCCAAGAATGTTCATCGCCTCGGTGATCGTCTGATGCGCCTCCGGCGAAAGCGAACCAAAGCTCATCGCGCTGGCAATGAAGGTGCGCGCCATCGAACGCGGCGCCTCAACTTGTTCAATAGCAAGCTCCGCACCCGCAGGGCGAATCTCCAACAGGTCCCTGAGATGAACCGGATGCTCTTCAACCGCCTGTTCCGCAAAGCTCGCGAAGGTCGTCAGCGCCAGCGCCTCACCCTGTCTCGTCGAGCCCACAACAGCCTGCAACGCGCGAACCGTCGTCGGCTGCCACGCGTGGCTCTCCGCCTCTTCTGCCTTGCGGAAACGAACCAACCCGAAATCAGGCAGCTCGCGCTCCGGCGCAACTTCTCCGCCAAGCCATAGCGCGCGAATCGGCGCTTCTATCTCCGCAAATCCAATCCCGCCGATCGGCGCAATGGTTCCAGGAAAACATTTGTCAATCACATCACGCGAAAGCCCCAGCGCATCAAACAGTGCCGCACCACGGTAACTGTCTACTACGCTGATGCCCATCTTCGACATCACCTTCGCAAGTCCGAGCTCAAGCGCGTAAAGCAGCTTCTGCTGTCCGCGCTCGGGGTTCATCTGTCGCGCACTCTCGAGCGCCAGCCACGGGCAAACCGCGCCAGCGCCCATCCCAAGCAGCACCGCAACGTGATGAATCTCGCGGCAATCGCCCGCTTCAACGCAGATACCAACCTCAGTACGAATTCCCGCCGCGATCAACGCATGATGAACAACGCCAGTCGCAATCGCCATCGGAATCGGCAACGCATCAGGCGATGCATTCCGGTCCGTCAAAATAATCAGCGACGCGCGGCCCGAAACCAGCTCTACACATTGCTTCGCCAAATTGTCCACCGCTTCGGCCAGCGTCTGCGTCGGCGGATAAACACAATCCAGAACCGCATCAGGCATCTCATCAGCCTGCGGATGACGCCGCTCGCGAATCGCGTTCATCTCCTCCAGGTTCAGCAGCGGCGAACGCAGCGAAAGGCCCGGCAGCGGCTCGTGAAGCTCCAAAATGTGCGGCCACGGTCCCAAACGCGTGTGCATCTGGATCACGTTCGCTTCGCGTATCGGGTCGATCGGAGGATTCGTCACCTGCGCAAAACGCTGCCTGAAAAACGAGTACAGCGGACGCGGCGAACGCGCCAGCGGCGCTATCGGCGTATCATCGCCCATCGACCAGATCGCGTCTTTGCCATCTGTCGCCATCGGCGTGATCACCATCTTCAACTCTTCTCTCGTGTAACCAAACAAATATTGCAGCCGGTTCAACTCCGCCGGCTCGCGCGCCGGCAACGGCTCGTGTTTCGCGCTTAAGAGCGTGTCTTCGCGGATCAAATCTTCGTAGTGACGTCGTTTGTCAAAAACATCAAAAATTTCCTTGTTCTCGTAAAAGCGATTCTCTTCAAGGTCAACGGCAATCATCTGCCCTGGCCCAAGTCGTCCGCTCTTGACCACGCGCTCCGGGTCAAGGTCAACAAGCCCAACCTCAGAGCCAACAACAACAAGTCCATCATCAGTAACAGCAAATCGGCACGGCCGCAATCCATTTCGATCCAGTATCGCGCCTATCGTACGCCCATCCGTGTATGCAACGGCAGCCGGCCCATCCCACGGCTCCATGCAATCGCCGCTATGCTGCATAAAGGTCGAGCGGTTCCCGTGATTCGCCGGCGGAATCATCATGCGCACGGCCTCAGTCACAGTGCGGCCATTCTGAGTAAGCAACTCAACAACCTCATCAAGCGAAGTCGAATCCGACCCACCCTCAGTAAGAATCGGATACAGCTCAAGCGGCAGCGTCGCCGCTCGTGCGCTCATGCGCGCGCGATTTCCGCTGACAGTATTTATCTCGCCGTTGTGCGCAATGCAACGGAACGGCTGCGCGCGGTCCCACGAAGGCAGCACGTTCGTCGCGTAACGCTGATGGAAAAGCGCGAACGGCGTCTTGTAGCGCGGGTCGTTGAGGTCCGGATAAAACTCAGCCATCAACCGCCCGGCACACATCGCCTTGTAAATCAGTGTCCGCGATGAGATGGAACAGATGTAACCCGCAAGTCCACTGCGCTCAAACTGCTTGCGCGCAAGATACAACCGACGGTCAAAATCCTCAGCGTTGCTCGTCGTGCACAGAACCTGCCATATCTCCGGCCGCGTCGCCTCCGCAATCTCACCCAACACCTCAGGCCGCACAGGTACCGCGCGCCACGCCAGCACAGTTATCTGTTGCGCCGCAAGCGCTGAATCCAACTCAGCCTTCTGTGCGTCCGCCTCCTTGGGCAGAAAAACCGCCGCCACGCCCAGCGGTGCAGCATCCTCAAGCGTTATGCCCGTCGACTCCAGCAGCAACTGGCGCGGAATCGCCGCAGTCACGCCTATGCCGTCGCTCGACTTGCCATCCGATGCCACTGCCCCGCGATGCTCAAGCCTTGAGAGCGCTGTCAACGCATGCTGCAAGATTGCGTGCGAGGGTACTGCTGAGATTTGCGCTATAAAGCCCACGCCGCAGGAATCATGATCAAAGCGCGGGTCGATCAACGTGCCGTCGAATTGGGCGTTGCGGCCCTGCTTGCGGGTGCAAACCGGTTCCGCGGAGTGCGCGGAATTAGCGTACTGACTTTGCCGGGGGTTCGAGTCCATAAGCTAGTATACGAAATTGTCAACTGCAAAGCCAAGCTTTTACCGAGGGAAAATGGCCTGATTCTGCATTTGCATATTTATGCATCATTCTTGTATATTTATACATATGCGGTTCCCGCTCCGGGACGCGCTTTTTCATTTCTGACAAAGGAGGCCCCGTGCGGCTATGGAATCGTTGAAAACACAACGCCAGAACACCATCCGCGAGCTGGTCTCCGGCGCTGCCGTGCAGAACCAGGCCGAGCTGCGCAAAAAGCTACGTCGCCACGGATTCGCTGTCACCCAGGCAACGCTCTCCCGCGACCTGCACGAGCTGCGACTCTTCAAAGGCCCCAGCGGTTACTCGCTCCCCCAGCGCAACGGCAACGGTCATCGCGCCTCCACGTCCTCCCCCGAAGACGACAGCCCGCCAAGCGTCCGCGAAGTAATGGAGAGCTTCGGTCTCCGCGTCGCCAACGCGATGAACCAGGTCGTTGTTCGCACTGTAATGGGCGGAGCGCAGCCCGTCGCCGCCGCGCTCGACTACGAAGAGTGGCCCGAGGTTGTCGGCACCATCGCCGGCGACGACACCGTGCTCATCATCTGTCAGGATGCGCGCAAAGCTTCACTGCTCGAAACCAAGTTCAAGAAAATGCTGGAAGGCTGAACGTGAAGAGCGAATTACAAACAGCGGTACTCGGCGTCACCGGCTACGCAGGCGC
>CAIMNN010000541.1 GCA_903842845.1 uncultured Acidobacteriaceae bacterium
CTCCTCGTTGAACTTGCCGTCCTCGACTGCCGCCGTTTTCGCCGCCACCAGACGCATCACCAGCACACGGTCCGGCAGTTTCTCCATCCCTGAGTTCCGAGCCAGCATCTTCAGCGTCTCCGCATCCACTGCATTGCGCCCGCCAAACTGTCCCTTCGTCGCAAGCAGCATCTCCGCCATCTCTCGGCGGTCAAGCTGCATCTCGCGCTCGCGCACACGTTCGAACTCGCTCATGATCTCAAGCCGCTTCCACGAGTTTCCCAGGTAGCGTGCAAAAACTTCCAGCATCCGAACCATGTTCGCCAGTTGCTCACGCGTTACCACCGGCACACGGTAATAAGCCTGTTCGAGCGCGACAGGATCAAAATGGTTCTGCCCGCTCAACGCTTCCTTGACCAACTCAAAGCCTTCTGCCGTCGGCTCTTCGGTCAGCACCTGGCCGCTGAAGAGCGTACCCAGATACTGCCCATCGCTCAACACTGGAATCGCAATATCCGTCAGCCCTACATGGCAGGGATAGATCTGGCTGCATCCTGTCGCGCGGCAACGTTCCTTCGCAGGCTTGTCACTGCGCGCGCAGGTTAGCTCCTCATAAGCGCCGTAGCCATGTACAAGGTCGCAGAAGTGCGTGCTTGGACTCGGAAGTGAACGCACATTACACGCCGCCACCGGTTTCAGCTCCACAAGCGCATCGCTCGTATTCACACGCAGTGGCTGCACCGGGTCAAAGAGCTCCAGATTATCCGCCCACATCAGCTCCACATTGCGGATTGGGCTGGAATCATTGAGCAGGACGAGAAAATACTCAAATAGCTCAATATCCTTCTTGAACTGCTCCTTGAGTGACTCACTGAGATCAGGTTGACGATGCTTCATATAAATAACCTCGGGCCGAGAAGCGTTTCTGAAATACTAGTCCTAAAATGCATTGACTTTCCAGCGAAATCACGATAGATAATATTGCTATTTTGCTTTGAGTAATATAATTTGACTTCTTCTAGCGACTATTCAGCATTGTATGCTCAATTAGCTCATTAATAGCAAAATTTAGCCTTTAAGCCTCGGGCAACCCGTTGATGTACTCTAATCTGCGACAAAGGAGAAGCCACGCTCATGCTCTCTAAAAAATGCTTTTATCTCTCAAATTTCATTGTGCCGACATCATTCATCCTTCTCAGCGCTTTTGCGGCCTCGGCGCAGGTTACAGTGGAACGGCAGCCAAACGGCTTGCTGGTGCACAACGGTACTGAGACGCTGCATCTGACCGTTTGTTCCGCCACCACCCTGCATATCGTCTCCGGCCCCGGCAATCCAACCGCCGCATCACCGGAGCAGCCTTGGATAACGACCCCATGCCAGCCGTCCACATTCGAATTTTCGACCGACCCAAAAGAAGCGACCGTCAGCACCTCGGCTTTGAAGATCACCATCGGCCTCACCGAGGGCGAACTGACAATCAAGGATGCCGCCGGCTCAACCCTTCTCGCCGAACGCGGATTCAAGCCGCGTGAATATGTAGCAGACACCATCAATGGCGAAAAGGTTTATCACGTCAATGATCGCTTTACGCCGGCTGCGCAGGAAGGTTTCTACGGACTCGGCCAGCACCAAAACGGCGTCTTCAATTATCGCGGTACACTCGTCGAACTCGGCCAGGCCAACACGGATGTTGCGCTGCCGATGC
>CAIMNN010000542.1 GCA_903842845.1 uncultured Acidobacteriaceae bacterium
GCGGCAGCAACGCTCTGAATAAAATCTTCCTGCTGAATGGTAGTCATATTCCATCCCCTTAACGCATCTTGACGCATACAGAATACTACTCCAGCGTATGTTGATGGATTGACATGAGCAATCGTATATATCGTTGCAACGGTGCATGAACTAATCTGTATGCATGACCAATATGCGAGTCAACGATAGTGATGCAAAACAAGTGGCGCACGATGTCGTGGTGATCGGTGCCGGGCCCACGGGACTGGCCTGCGCCATCGACGCGCAGAAGTCAGGCTTTGATGTGGCGCTGGTTGACAAGGGATGCATCTGCAACTCGCTCTTCCATTACCCGTCGAACATGGTCTTCTTCACCACGCCCGAGCTGCTTGAGATTGGCAACATCCCCTTCCCCAGCCCCAACCAGAAGCCCACGCGCAACGAAGCGCTTGAGTATTACCGCCAGGTCGCTGCGCATTTTGAGCTCGACGTGCGCCAGTATCATCGCGTCGCCAATGTCACCGGAGCCGATGGAGACTTTCACGTTCACACCAAGGACCGCTTTGGACGCGAGGGGCTGCTGCGCTCAAAGAAGCTGATACTGGCGACGGGATACTACGACCTGCCCAACATGATGAATGTGCCGGGCGAGGATCTCTCCAAAGTTCATCACTACTACGACGACCCGCATCCTTATTACGACATGGACGTTGTCGTCATCGGCGCAAAGAACTCTGCCGCAATCGCGGCGCTCGAACTCTGGCGTCACGGCGCGCGCGTGACGATGATTGTCCGTGAAGCAGAGATACACCGCCACGTGAAGTACTGGATAAAGCCCGACATTGAAAACCGCATCAAGAACGGCGAGGTGCGCGCGCTCTTCCAATCTAACGTCACCGCCATCACGCCGGACACGGTTGTTGTTGAATCGCCCGAGGGGCGTATCGAGCTGAAGAACGACTTTGTATTCGCCATGACCGGTTATCATCCGGATTTTGATTTTCTTGAGATGCTCGGAGTTCGCAACGAGGGCGAAGACAAACTGCCGGTCTGCGATGCGGATACGCTCGAAAGCAATGTCAAGGGCATCTACCTCGCAGGCGTTATCGTCGCCGGCGCGCGGACCAATGAAATTTTTATTGAGAATGGGCGATTCCACGGCGTGCAGATTGCGAAGGTGTTGAAACAGGTTCTAAACAAAAAACCGTAAGTGCGAAATTAATTCAAACTTTTACTGCAACGCACCGGCGCCGCAGTCGCGCCGTTGTATGAACGCGTCACATGCATTCGGTCCATAAAAATATATCGTGTCCGCACTTCGCGAATTGTCGTCTGCAATTCTGGGGGAATCCTGTGTCGGTCGACAAAAATAACCAGAGCTGCCTCACGCGGATTGTCGAGGCTTTGTCCTACGCCGACACCGAAAAACTCCGGATGCGATTTCATCAGCCCTGCGGCAACCCGTTTTTTTATCTCTGCCGCTGCAGTGAGCACGCTTGCATTTAAAGCGAGTTCGCTCTTCTGCTGCGATGGTTTTTCATTCGCGAGGACCATCTGCGTCCGAACCCCGCCGATCGTCTGAGGTATCTGCGCAGTGAAATTCGGCGCGACAGTGAAGAGCAGCGCCGCATCGCCCAACTGGTCATTGCTTTTGCCTGCGCTCACGCTGAGAACACCGGTTACCGGATCGAC
>CAIMNN010000543.1 GCA_903842845.1 uncultured Acidobacteriaceae bacterium
CGCATCCAAGGCCTTTGGTCAGGTTGATTGCTGGCTCGCCTACTACAACGTCTTCGAGCAGTATGTTCCGCCTGAAGATCGCGACGCCTTGCAACCAATCCGCAGCAAATCACAAACCAATCCAAATTGGTGCTCAAGTACATATCTGTACAAACACGCACCGAATGAGTTGGGGCCGTACTATCGGAACTACTTGAAAGCAACCATCTGCCCTGAGTCGAATGGACGGCTGGTTTGCAACTCCAAGGACAACTTCAACCGTTGCACCACCATTTTTGAGTCGGTTGACTCTGACTTCTCACACATATGCCGCATGGCACAGCCATCTTGCCCCATCAAGGACAGCAAGTTTGTCTGCAACCAGCAGCAGTATCAGTACTGCCTGGATTGGGTGCAAGCCAATCAGGCGGACGGCGCGCATATAGCGCAGTGCACTCTAGAACCGCCGCCCTGCCAGCAATATGACGCTGCCTACTACTGCAAGAGCGTGGACGACTACAACTATTGCAAGCAGTGGGCCTCCAGCGTGCAGTTGAACAGCGGAAATTACTGCAAGGTCGACACCAGTGTGCTAGGTCCGCAATTGGCGCATCAGCTGCTGGCCTATCTCGGCACGCTGCACACCGCGCATCAATGCACCATCAACGGAGTCACACTGAATCATCTTGCGGCGATGAACTCGGTAACTCCGGTCAATGGAGCCAATTTACACATGATGACTCCGGTGTTGAGCAATCAGCATCTGGTAACGTCGCAGAATGCGATGACAGCCGCGCCTGACACCAACCCGACTGACGTTGACTGCCCGCGCATTGGCATCGCCAACGCCTGCCTGAAGGAAGCCAAGAGTTTGCAGCAGACGCTTGGTATACCTTACAACCAGGTCAAGCTGGTTGATTGCCGGTTTGCTCCTGATGCGGATTACGCCAAGCAGATGAAAGAGGTTGCAGACGCGGTCAGCAAGATGGAGACGCAGCTCGGCTACTCATCCGACAATCCCGCATTTGGCATTGCGGATCTGGACCCGCTCGTTGTGTGGGCGCAGAAGTATGACATGTACGACAAGTTGACCAAGATGACTGCCGGGGTCAACTACTTCTCGCATCCTCCCAGCAGCCAAACCACGTTTGTGGACCTGACGCGCATCACGGAGACGCTGGATGGCGTCAGCACACCAACACTGTTCTTTGATCTGGATGCCCTGACTCAACAGCTACTCCACGCGCCTGAAGCTCGGAAGATCATTACGCTGACGCCTGGCCAGGGCATCATCATCGATCCAATCTCACAGGGCCATGGCATCGAGCAGAAGAACATCTCACCGGTCACGCAGCTCAATCATGGTATTGTGCAAACGAATATCGGGCAGACCATTGCCGCTCAGGGCCTGACACAGCAGATGACCGGCACTTCAACGCAACAGGTACGCGATGAGCAGGTGCGCACGCCGCGCTCCAACTTTGACCTGCTTGCCGAAACGTTTGGCAAGGTTCGGCCAGTGCCTGCGACGGCACCGGCTTGCAATTGCGCCGCGCTCATTAATCAGATCTACACGCTCGACAAACAGATCGCTGCGCTCATCCAGCAAGGACGGCAGCTCGCCGCGCAGTACGATGCGGCAGTTGGGAACCCCGCCAAACAACAACACCTCACGCAGCAATTCACGCAGCTCAACCCGCAGATCTTCAACAACCTTAACCAGCGCGCCAATCTGTACCAGCAGTTCAGCGCAAAACAAAACTCAAACATGGTGAGATAGAAGACCAGCTCACGCACACAGATACAAAACACAACGGCCGCTGATAATCTCAGCGGCTTTTGTGTTGCAAAAAACTCACCCGGCGCGGAGTGAACCGGCCGGGTGAGGAATTGGGTTGGAGCTTGTCGCTAGTTCATGGTTTGCGTCAACACGGACGAAGTGGCCGTGAGATAGTTTCCGTCACCGCCGTAGGCAGCCGTGATGGAGTGCGTTCCCTTTGCAAGAGCCGAGGTCGAGTAGGTCGCCTTGCCGCTGGCGATGGTTCCCGTGCCGAGTACTGTTGTGCCATCCTTGAAGGTCACTTTACCGCTTGGCGCAGTTACACCGGCAGGAGCAGAGATAGTTGCCGTAAAGGTGACGGAGGTGCCGGTCTTGGCGGGATTGGCTGACGAGGCCACAGAGATGGAAGGTGTTGCCTTGGAGACCGTGACTGCGAGTGCGGTTGAAGTGGCAGCCTTGTAGTCAACATCGCCAGCATAGGCCGCAGTGATGGAGTGCGAAGCGACCGAGAGCTTGTTGTAGACGAGCGTTGCCTTGCCGCCGACCACCGTACCTGTGCCGATGGAGGTTGAGCCGTCCTTGAAGGTCACCGAGCCGGTGGCTGTGGAGGGCAGGGTGGCGGTGAAGGTGATCGCGGTGCCATAGGTTGGGTTGTTCTTGGTCACCGAAAGCGAGATGGTCGGTGTGGCCTGGCTGACGGTCACAGCAACCGCTGACGAAGTTGCACCAGCGTTGTTTGTGTCGCCGCCATAGACGGCCTTGATGGAGTGCGAGCCCGTCTTGAGCGTGCTGATGACCAGCTTTGCTGTGCCGCTCGATATGGCCCCGGTGCCGATGGTTGTTGTCACTCCGTTGTACGTGTCCTGGAAGCTGACATTGCCGGTGGTTCCGGCGGAGATGGTTGCCGTCAGCGTGACCGAGGTTCCGTAAACAACCGAGCTTGCGCTGGTGCCGAGAGAGATGGTCGGCGTGGCCTTGGTGACTGTCAGCGAGGATGTGCCCGAGGCGGTGTTGTAGTTTGTGTCGCCGCTGTAGCTGACGGTGAGCGTGTAACTATTCACCGGCAGAGTGCGGGCTGGAATGGAGAATATGTAGCTGCCGCTGGCGAGCGTTTGCGCACCGGAGTTATAGGTGCCTGCGGTGAGCGTAACGGTTCCGGTGGGCGTGCCTTTGCTGCCGGCCACGCTTGCCGTCACGTTGACGCTTTGGCCATAAGTGATGGAGCCGGTGGAAGGCGTGACAGTGACCGTGGCTGTTGACTTGCCGCCGCCACCGCTGCCCCAGTTTGCGAGCAACTGAGCAATGTTGAGCGAGCCCCATCCTGTAGCGAGGTCAAAGCCGGTTGTGGTGTTGTAACCGGTGGTGAAGTCACTGCCGCCGGTGACCGCAGCGCAGGAGCCGCTCGGGCTCTTGGAGAGATTGCAGGGAACAGCGATGTTGCCCACGGTTGTGTCGTGGAAGATGCTGCTTGCCTTGGTGCCATTGGCGAGCGTGTAGAGTTGTGAGTTTGGCAGGCCGATGGATTTACCCTGTGCCTGATCAAGAAGGGCGAAGATGCCCGCGGTTGCAGGTGCAGAAGTGGACGTGCCGCCGAAGCCTGCAATATAGCCTGAAGCGCAGTTCGATGTTGTTCCATTCACCGCATCATCTGTGCAGACCAGCCACGTTGCGGCGTAGTAGCCATTGGCGGCAAAGAGTGAAATATCGGGAATGTCGCGGACACCATCAGCGGGAACACCGGTACCCGTCTGCCAGCTTGGCTTGGCATAGCCCTTGCAGCCAGTGAGCGCGCACGAGCTTTTGCCACCTGACCCTGCGGCAGAGTTGGGTGAGGATGTATTGAGCACATTCTGTGCGAGCAATTGGTTCACCGTTGTTGAGTTGTTCCAGGTTGCTTCGGGAATAAAGCTCTTTGCCGAACCATAGTAAGTGCTGTTCGTGCTGTTTACATAGGTGCTGAAGTTGCCGGGCAGAACGTCATAATCAGTGCCGCCGACTGCAACGTTGAAGGGCGTTGAGGCGAGGCCGTTCACCGCGAGGCCACCGGTTGTGACTGAAACGTTGTAGTCGCAACCTGCCGAGCCGCTGTCGCCAGTGGAGACAAAGACCGAGATTCCTTGTGCTGACGCCTGCGTCCACCAATTATTGACGATGGAATTCATCGAGGTTCCCATCCCTGATTCACAGGAACCGAAGCTCAGGCTGAAGACGTTGTCACGGTTGTCATGGATCATCTGCTCAATGGCCGACCAGAGGTCGTTCGAAGCATAGTAGTTGACCTTAGCGCCGGGAGCGAGGCCGCCGGAGAGTTCGGTATCAATATAGGCTTCGTCCTGGGCACTGTTTGCGGCGGTCACGTCGAGGTTATACATGGTCACAAGACCCTGCTGGGTGACAGCAACGGTGCCGGTGCAATCCGCCTCACCCGAGCCGCAAGGTTCGGTGGTGGTGGTCACGCTGGGTTTTGTTTGGCCCAGAAAAATGTTGCGATAGTTCCAGACGGTGCTGAGCTGGATGGTTGAAACACCGCCGATGCCGATGCTGATGCCGTTGCCATTGTTTGAGCTGGTGCCGGGGAAGCCTGCACTGATCGGCGAGTTATATATTGTGGCAGCATCCTGCGGGGTGACATAAAGAAAAGTACTGCTGGTAAAGAGCGGATGCGCATTCTCTTCGACTGTTTGAACGGTCTTCGTGTTTTCATCCAGGCGCGCCATAGGGCCGTGGGTGAAGAGCGGCTTGGGCATGATGGTGTTCAAGCGGGCGACGCCTGAGACAACCGGAGCAAGCGCAGCCGGGATGCGTGGCTCGGTGACGTTGGAGAAGAACTCTTCGCCATCAGCATTGAACTGGTGAATGCGCGTGTGAAAGGCATTCTCGACCTGGCCGACGTTGCCGGCGAAGGCGATGCTCATGCGGCCGGAGTCGATGCGCTCAACGGTAAAGCCGAAGGAGGTAAGCCAGTTGCGCAGGGTGTTGATGTCCGCATCGCCAACGCCGAATTGGGCGCCGAACTCCTGCGGGGTGAGCCAGTGGCGGTAGTTGGGCGAGCGCGGGTCCTGCTGCTCAGCCATCAACTGCTCGAGCGCCTGCTGTTGTGCGGCGGTGCGCGAGAGCACCAGGCGCATATGGGTCATTTGTGTTTCAGCAGAGACCGCGCCCAGGTCGAACTCGGCGTGTACCAGCGAAGGAACGTTTCCGTGCAGGGTGACGAGTTGCGTTTCATCAACGACGGATGTAATCCGCTCAGAAGCGACAGGGTTTTGGGCGTGTGCGCCAAGGGCTAAAGCAAGGCAGGCCACGGCCGGCAAGAGAGCGATACGAAAGAATTTCATGTGGAGTACACCTCGTGTGGCAGTCACTGGTTGAAGATATCGGCACACTGAACGAGTTAACGAATAACCCCGGGTCGATGCATGTAATATTACTCCATTTCTAATAATGTATGCCGCATATTTACCAGTTCGGGAAGTTACAAGATGAATTACAAAGATTACATTTGTGTGACATTCAGATGCAACAACAGCAGTGCATTACTGCTGTTGCTGCATCTGTTGCAGGTCGATATAAGGCAGGCTGGGACGTTCCGGCTGCTGCTGCGCGCGCTCCACAAGAACGCTCCAATCTTCCGGAATGGGGAGCTTGCGGTCGAGCGCCGGCGGCTGCGCGCTGGACTCAACGTGGACCGCCACATAGAGCTCGCTTTCAGTGGTTCCGCTGAAGACGCCGCGGGTCGGGGGAACA
>CAIMNN010000544.1 GCA_903842845.1 uncultured Acidobacteriaceae bacterium
CTGCGGCCGATAGCATGGCCAGCGCGTATTGAGTGAGATTGTCCTCGGAGATGTGTTCCGGATTATTCATGCGCCAGTAGCGCCTTTTCCATGGTCTCCAGCGCTGCATGCAGCTCTTCACGCGCAGCGGCTACTGTTTTGCCCAGCATTGAGGCGATTGAATCGGGAGTGCTTCCCTGATGCCAGGCCATCTCCAGCGCTTGTTTGGATGTGGCGGGCATTACGGCGATGGCACGCTTGATCCTGTCCAGCCGCCAGCTCTGGTCAGCGGAGAGGCTCAATTCGTCAGCTCCGGGCAGCGGCAGCGACTCCAGTGCCTGGCGTTCTGCCGGAAAGCGCACCGCGAGCGCGCGAATTCGGGTGACGATGGCGAGCCAGGCGGGAAGCTGGCAGTTCTGCACGCGGAAGGTGCGGGGTTGACGCCATATCTCAAGAAAGGTCTCGCGGACCACGCTCTCGGCCTGAACGGATGAATCCAGTATCCGCAGGGCGATGGCGTAGCACAGGTGCGCGTGACGGTCGTAGATCTCCGCCATGGCGAGCTTGTTGCCCATAGACGCGAGGTCGAGCAGAGCCGCATCGTCGAGCGGCTTTAATTGCGCGGGGGTGTCATATGAGCCCGGTCGCCTCGGATTTTCTGAGGGCGAATCAGGGTTGGGTTTGAGCTGGGGATCTGCCATAGTCCACATATACAGTAATTCACGTGCATTCACCCGGCAAGAGTATTTGTGTGATGTAACCAATGCCTGTATTTAGGCAACTAATGTACTCATTTGGATTGTGGACATGGTATGCAGGGCCGAGTCAGTCCGGATTTCGTTCAACTTTGGCTGATTTTGGGTCGCCTACAATTGAGATGAGGCTTACTCTTGAGCGGACCTGAAAAACAGCGGCTGAAACAACGGCTCGACCTGCGACTGGTGGAAGAGGGGCTGGTGCAAAGCCGTGAGCGTGCGAGGTCGATGATCATCGCCGGGCGAGTTTTGGTGGCCGAGCAGAAGGTGGACAAGCCGGGAAGCAATGTGCCACTCGATGCGCCGATAAGGCTGCTCGGCGAAGAGATGCCTTATGTCAGCCGCGGCGGCTACAAACTGGCCGGAGCGTTGGACCACTGGCCGATTCCGATTGAGGGCAGGGATTGCCTTGATGTAGGCGCATCGACGGGCGGCTTTACAGATTGCCTGCTTCAGCGCGGCGCCGCTCACGTCACGGCTGTTGATACAGGCTTTGGGCAGATTGCGATGAAGCTGCGCATTGACCCGCGTGTGACGCTGATAGAGCGGACAAACGCACGCCTCTTAGAGCCGGGCGCGTTGGACAAGACCCCGCCGCCGCTCACACTGCTGGTGATGGATGTGTCATTCATTTCGATAACACTGGTCTTGCCGCCGGTGTTGCTTGCCGCGCCGCATCTGACCGAGGCGGTGCTGCTGGTGAAGCCGCAGTTCGAAGCAGGTCGCGAGCACGTCGGCAAGGGCGGCATCGTCACCGACCCGGCCGCGCATCAACTGGCCGTTGCCAAGGTTGCGAACTGCGTGCGCGATTGCAAGTGGCAAGTGGTCGAGACCATCCCATCGCCGATAACAGGAATGGAAGGCAACCGGGAGTTTCTTCTTTACGCGCGCAAAGCCTGAAGACGCGTTGCGCAGGCTGAAGGCATTTCCGGTAAACTGAACCCTCATGGAACGTGTAGCGATCGTCTCGAAGCCGCAACAGAAGGAGCTCGCCAGCGTACTGCCCGAGCTGATTGCCTGGCTGCGCGCACGCGGCATGGAGCCGATTCTCGACCAGGAAGGCGCTCACTATTCTGACGCCGCACCGGCTGTTCCGCGGATTCAATTGCCGACGCATCATCCGCGGCTGGTGATCATGTTGGGCGGCGACGGCACGCTGCTTTCGGTTGCCAGAACTTTTGCTGCGACCGGAACGCCAATCTTGAGCGTGAACCTCGGGCATCTTGGTTTTCTAACGGAGGTCAGCCTCGGTGACCTTTACACAACTTTGGACGGATGGCAGCAGGGGCAGCATCAGATAGATCAGAGGGCGATGCTGCACGCCAGCCAATGGCGCAATGGCGAACGTCTGACGGTTTTTGAAGCGCTCAACGATGTAGTGCTTTCCAAGGCGTCGATCGCGCGCATGGGCGAGTTTTCAGTCGAGCTTGACGGCCGCATCGCTGCGAGCTTCCGCGCCGATGGCGTGATCGTCGCCACGCCGACCGGGTCGACTGCGTATAACCTTTCAGCGAACGGGCCCATTGTGACGCCCAATGTAGACGCCATGCTCATCACGCCCATCTGCCCGCATCTTTTGACGCTGAGGCCGATGGTGGTGCGCGGCGATGCATCGCTTACACTGCGTGTCACCGGCGTGCCGGACCAGACCATTCTCACAGTCGACGGGCAACGCGCGATCGAAGTGCACCTTGGCGACGAGGTTCGCTGCCGCCGCTCACGGCACACGGTCAACCTCATTCGCATGCAGCAGAGCAGCTTTTTTGATGTGTTGCGCACCAAGCTCAGTTGGGGCGAGCGGTAGACGCTCTGGCCTTGGGATGGAATCAGCATGACGCTTGCCTATATGTTGCGCTAACTATTTACTGCTAGAATGCATTCATCTTGATTTCAGGTCTGAAGTTCTGATGCTGAGGTGAATGGCTGTGGCTCAAATCCAGCAGATGATTCGTGGATATGTAACAAAAACAGGTCTGCTGAATTTTGCTCTTTGCCTGTTCTTTTTGCCTAATCTGCTATGGTTCAGCTTCGCTGGTTATATCAGCGTGCCTTTGGCACTGTTC
>CAIMNN010000545.1 GCA_903842845.1 uncultured Acidobacteriaceae bacterium
CAACCATTCTCCTCGGACTCGTCCTCGTCTACGGCCTTCAGCACTTCTACGCCATTGAGAGCGGCTACAACGTCGAATCCTCCAAGCAGCAACTCGAGCAGCTCCGCGAAGAGAACCGCCAACTCAAACTCAGCGAAGCCCAACTCACCCAGCCCGGCCGCATTGACTCCCTCGCCCGCGCAATGGGATTCAACGAGGCCCAGCCCGAGCAGGTCGTGCACGCCGCCACCAACCCCGACTCCGGCGCGCCCGTCATCGCTCAAGTCAATTCACAAGCAGCTCCAACCCGCTAAGAGGGAACTGGTGGTAGCCGCACAACACATGGTTCAAAACCACAGGGCGCTTCACCGCGCCCTTTCTTGCGTCTTACTGAAGTTGAGTTGAATATGTCCACCAATCATCCCATCAACCCGCCCAAAAGCACCGCCCAGCGGATCATCCCCATCCGCCGCCTGCGCTTCTGGCTCATCGCGGGTTTCTTCACTCTGTGGGTCCTCGTCATCGCCGGTCGTCTCTTCCAACTCCAAATCCTCCGCCACGCTGAGTTCGAAGAGAAAGCACAAAAGCAGCAACTGCGCACCTTCGAGGTCGCGCCCCGCCGCGGAATCCTCTACGACCGCAACCTCCGCGAACTCGCCATGACCGTCCAAGTCGACTCCATCTACGCCGACCCCAGCGCCATCGAAGACAAAAAAACCGTCGCCCGCCAACTTTCTGAGATCGTCCACACCGACCCCGAAGACACACGCACCACCGAGTCCGAACTCGGCGAGCGTCTTGAGAACGGCCAGCACTTTGCCTGGATCGCACGTCGCGTCACTGCTGACCAGGCCGCACGCGTCCGCGACCTCATCGCAAAAAACAATCTCAAAGGTATCTACTTCCAAAAAGAGTTTCAGCGTTTCTACCCCGACCAGCAGATCGCCGCGCAGGTCCTCGGCTACGTCGGCCTCGATGACAACGGTCTCGGCGGCGTCGAGCAGAAATTCGAATCGCAGCTCCATGGCGCGCCTGGTCGCATGTACGCCGCATGGGACGCCAAGCACCACATCTCCGGCTCAACCGCCAAAGACCCCGAGCCCGGCCGCAACCTCGTCCTCACCATCGACGAGAACATCCAATTCAAAGTCGAGCAGATCCTCGACCGCGCCATGGCCGCCGAGCAGGCCGACAGCGGAACCGTCGTCGTTCAGGATGTGCACACCGGCCAGATTCTCGCTCTTGCCATCCGCCCCACCTTCAACCCCAATCAGTTCCGCCACACCACGCAGGCTCTGCTCAAAAACCACGCCGTCAGCGACGTCTACGAGCCCGGCTCCGCATTCAAGTTGCTCACTTACTCCGCAGCAATTGATGCCGGCGTCGTCAAACCCGACGATGAGCTTGACTGCCAGGGAAGCCAGATCACCGTCGCCGGACGCGTCATCCACGACGACAAGGGCGACCACTTCGGCGTCATCCCCGTCCACAGAGCTCTCGAGGAATCCAGCAACGTAGGCGCAATCAAAGTCGCCATGAAGCTCGGCAACGAAAAATTCTACGAGTACATTCGCAACTTCGGCTTCGGCACACGCAGCGGCATCGAACTCCCTGGCGAAACCCGCGGCCTCCTCCAGCCCGTTAAAAAATGGAGCGGCTCATCCATCGCCTCCATCGCCATGGGGCAGGAGGTCGGCGTCACACCCGTCCAACTCGTATCGATGGTTTCCACAATCGCCAACGGCGGCGTCTATCTTCCGCCGCACATCATGATGCCCGACCAGCCCGCCACCGGACAAACTCCCGCGCCGCAACCTCGCATCATCGTTGGCGAAGATCTCCCTAACCTGCTCCCCGCCGGAGCGCATCGCGTCATCTCCACTCTCTCTGCTGCCCAGATGCGGAAGATGATGGAAGGTGTCGTCCTCTATGGCACCGGAAAATCCGCACAGCTCAACGGCTACTCCAGCGGCGGCAAAACCGGAACCGCGCAAAAGATCGACCCCCACACTCACACCTACTCGAAAACTGAGCACATCGCCACCTTCGTCGGCTTCGCGCCCGTCAACAATCCCGTCATCGCCGTCGCCGTCGTCATGGACTCCCCACGCAAGGTCGACTATCACGCAGCCCACGCCGCCGCTCCCGTCTTCACTGAAGTCGCGCAATCCGTTCTCGAGTACCTCGCCGTCCCCCACGACACTCCGCTCAAAAAATCCACCGCCAAACCCGTGCCCATCAAAGGTGACGAGGATGCCAGTGATTCAGGCCGCAGCGACCCCAACGCTCTCTTCGCCGCAGCCAACGAACTCCCTGACGACGACCCGCTCCGCGAAACCACCACCGCCGCACCGCAGCCGCAATCAACCGCCAAACCAACCACGACCACCGCGCCAGCCGACAAAAACGCGCGCAAAATCAAAGCTCCCAACCTCATCGGCCTCGAAGTTCGCAAAGCCCTCGAGACCGCAACCAACGCCGGCTTCAACCTCCGCATCATCGGCAACGGCAAGGTGACCAAACAGAAACCCGCCGCCGGAACGCTCCTCTCCGCCGGCTCGCAGATCATCGTTCAATGCGGCCGATGACGATTCATTTGTTGGTCACAAACGTCAAAGTCTACAATCGAGCAGGTTAATAAAAAATATGCTCTGGCAAGATCTCACCACCGAAGTTGATTCCGCTGAATTCGCAGGCGAGCGCGTCGAACCTCTAACCGGCGTCGAGTACGATTCCCGCCGCGTCAAAAAGGGCTCCGTCTTCGTCGCCATGAAAGGCGGCTCAACCGACGGCAATCAATATATAAGCAAGGCAGTTCATGCCGGCGCAGGCGCAATCATCACCGACTCCACCAACGTCTTCGACCATCTCCTCGTCTACAACCCCGGCCTGCCTCTCATTC
>CAIMNN010000546.1 GCA_903842845.1 uncultured Acidobacteriaceae bacterium
AGGGATTATGAGTCCCCTGCTCTAACCGTTGAGCTACAGGCCCTTTTGCAACTTGCCGTGCGCCGAATCTCGAGCCGTCAAGCCTCATTTATATTGTATGACGTTGAGTGTTCAGAGCAAAATCGTCTGGCTCAAGCTACACGCTCCTTTTTGACTCCAACCCTTTGGCGTGTCCGCGTTCAGGCGTAACACGGCGCCTGAAACCCCGCCTACGCCCACATTCTTGCCCACAAACTCAATGCCCTGCAATACCAACGCGTGAGAGAATGGAAGAGCAATAATGTATGCGTTTACAGTTGGTCGCGATGAACGGTGAACAGACCAAACTCGTTAGTAGCGTAAGTTCTGACCTTGAGACAGACCGTTCCAAACTGGTTGTACTCATTGCCGAAGGCAATTTGGATGCTGAAGCCCAGTTTGTTTCCTATTATCTGCCCCTGGTCCGCACTCAAATGCGGGCGCGCCTCAAAACCCGCGATCACGTGGATGACCTTGTCCAGGAAGTCATGATCGAGTCGCTCTGCGCCCTGCGCCGCGGTCAGCTCCGCGACCCCCTCAAGCTCACACACTTCGTTCTCGGCATCTCCCGCAATCTTCTCAATAATCACTTCCGGCGTAACGCCCGCCAACCTGTTGGTATCGATCTGCCCGATGAACTGCCCGACCTGCGCCTCGAAGAACATCATATTAAGGAGCGCGAGCAACAGCAGTTCGCTCACAACGCCTTTCAAATTCTCGAGTCGGTTGACCAGCACATTCTCACTTTGACCCTCGTCGACGGCCTGAAACCCGCCAAAATAGCCGAGCAATTGGGTTTGAGCTCGGATGTCGTCCGCCAGCGGAAGGTCCGCGCAACCCGCCGCGTTGTGGAATTTATTCAATCTCTGTCACAAAATGCTTCTTCGCGCCACATTATAAGTGGAGGCAAACCATGAGCAATTGGACTGGAGCATGCACCGGAGCACCAGCTGAAGAATTCGGGTTGGCCTATGTAGACGGCACGCTGGATGAGGCTCAGGTAAATCGCTTTGAAGAGCACTATTTTGAGTGCCCGCTCTGCCATGACCAGGTGCGCTCGCTGATCGCGCTGCGTGACGAACTGCATGAACGCTCCGCGCCGTCACCTGACCGCGTTCAAAAGCGCTCGTCGAGCTACCGCATGCCGACCTTCGCATGGGCGGTGGGTCTCGGTTTTCTGGTCATTGTGGCCGGAGTTTTCATTTATCGCGCGCATGAATCTGACAATATAAACCACGATCTCGCGGCAAAAGGCGTATCTCCCGCAGCCGGCAAAACCTCCGCAACAACTCCATCGGGCTCGCCAACCTCAGGACCATCGAATCCCGCGGCAAACCAGCAGAAGTCCCTCATCGATGCTTCAAAGCTCGCCGACCTCGTCCTGCCCGTCTACGCTCCGCACGCACTACGCGGACAAGCAGCGGATGAAAATATGACCGCAGGCATGGCTGCCTATCAAAGCGGTGATTGCCGCAAAGCCGCAGACTTGCTCGCCCTTGTGAAGTCGGCTTCCGATGACAGCCGCTCAGCCCACTTCTACCGCGGCGTTTGTCAGCTCCACCTCGGCCAGTTGTATGCCGCGCAAGCCTCGCTCAATTTTGTCGTTCAGGCCGGTGAATCACCCGAGCAGGAAGGTGCCCTCTACGCGCTCGCCCAGGTTGCACTCGCCCAGAACAACCCCGCCCTTGCACAGAACTACCTGCAACGCACCATCGCCCTTCAAGGCAGCCAGGAGAACCGCGCACGAGCGCAAAATGCCAAACTCCTATCTGTAATTTCTGCTCACAAATAAAACTCGAATTTTGGCCATCTCTCTGATTGCACGTCACAATGACGCGCTCAGGTTTCGTGTATATATAAACCTACCCTGATTCATCTGTAGTAACCCCCAAAATGGAGTGCAACATGCGCCGGTCGGCCCTGTGTCTGTTCTTTTGCTCTTTTCTTTTCTTAATCTGTTTTCATGCCATTTCGCAGCAGTCGCCACAATCAAGCGCTCCATCCCAGGCTCCCGTTGATCCAGTCGCCCTCGCACAACAGGATCTCGCGGCCGCGGAATCCGCACATCCCGGCAACACCGTAGAGATCGCCAACGCGCTTGA
>CAIMNN010000547.1 GCA_903842845.1 uncultured Acidobacteriaceae bacterium
GGGACGTGGAGGTGAATGTCGAGGTTGCGGTAGAACTCGCGGGTGAGGCCGAGTGCGTGTGCGCGGCCGCGGATGTAGCTGAGCGCAGCCTGTGCCGATTCCTGCATGACGTCGCCTAGCTGGCCGGTGATGGTGAGCTTGCCCTTGCCGTCGAGGACCTGGACCTCAGTGGTGAGGATGCTACCGCCGACCTCAGTCCACGCGAGTCCGGTGACAAGGCCGATCTCGTTCTTCTCGTGAACTTCGGAGTCGCGGAATTTGGAAACGCCGAGGAATTCGTTGATGTTTGCGGCGGTGATGGCTTCACTGTGCTTGAGGCCGTTCTTGACGACGCGGCGTGCGACCTTGCGGCAGACGTTGCCGATCTCGCGCTCGAGGTTGCGGACGCCGGCTTCGCGGGTGTAGCCGCGGACCATCTCCGTGAGACCTTCGTGCGTGAATGTGAGGTTTGCTTCGGAGAGGCCGGTCTGCTCGAGCTGCTTTTTGACGAGGTACTGCTTGGCGATCTCGAGCTTTTCGTTTTCGGTGTAGCCGTGGAGGCGCAGAATTTCCATGCGGTCCTGAAGCGGCGGGGGAATGGTGTGCAGTACGTTGGCCGTGGCGACGAAGAGGACCTCGGAGAGATCGTAGTCGACGTCGAGGTAGTGGTCCTGGAACGTTGTGTTCTGCTCGGGGTCGAGGACTTCGAGGAGCGCGGAGGCGGGGTCGCCGCGGAAGTCGGAGGCCATCTTGTCGACCTCGTCGAGGAGGAAGACGGGGTTGCGCGTGCCGGCCTTCTTCATGTGTTGAATGATCTGGCCGGGCAACGCGCCGATGTAAGTGCGGCGATGGCCGCGAATCTCGGCTTCGTCGCGCACGCCGCCGAGTGAGAGGCGTACGAATTTGCGGCCGGTGGCTTTGGCGATGGACATGCCGAGAGAAGTTTTGCCGACGCCCGGAGGTCCGACGAAGCAGAGGATTGAGCCTTTCGGATTTTTTACGAGCTGGCGGACGGCGAGAAACTCGAGGATGCGGTCCTTGATCTTTTCCAGGCCGTAGTGGTCTTCGTTGAGGACTTTTTCGGCGAAGTCGATGGAGCGAGTTTCCTTGGAGCGCTTTTTCCACGGCACGGCGAGGAGCCAGTCAATGTAGTTGCGGCTGACGGTGGACTCGGCGGACATGGGCGGCATGGCTTCGAGCTTTTTAAGCTCCTGAATGGCCTTGTCGAGGACGTCCTTGGGCATGCCGGCGGTTTCAATCTTTTTGCGCAGTTCGTCGAACTCGCTTTTTTCGCCGCGGCCGAGCTCCTTCTGGATTGCCTTGATCTTCTCGTTGAGGTAGTACTCTTTTTGCGCGCGCTCCATCTGGCGCTTGACGCGGGACTGAATGTTGCGGTCGAGGTCGAGCTTTTCAATCTCGATATCGAGAACGTCGGCGAGGCGAGCGAGGCGGGTTGCGGGGTCAAAGATGTTGAGCAGGTCCTGCTTTTCTTCGATGCCGAGCTGGAGATTTGCTGCGATGACGTCAGAGAGCTTAGCCGGCTCGTCCATGCGTACGCTGGCGATGACCGTCTCGTAGTTGAGCGACTGCTGAAGCTTGACGTACTGCTCGAAGAGGGTGGTGACGCGCTGCACGAGCTGCTCGGCGGCGGGCGTCATCTCGAAGGCCTCTTTGCCGATGCGGAGGGTGGCGACGAAGAAGCCGTCCTTGTCGCTGATCTCGGTGAACTTGGCGCGCTGTACGCCTTCGACGAGGACCTTGATGTTGCCGTTGGGAATCTTGACGCTTTGCACGATGTTGCAGATGCAGCCGACGGTGTAGATCTCTTTTTCGTTTGGCTCGTCGATGCTGGCATCGTGCTGAGTAGCGAGGAAGATGCGGCGGTCGCCGGTGAGCGCTTCTTCGAGCGCACGGACGCTGGACTCGCGGCCGACGACGAAGGGCATCATCTGGTGAGGGAAGATGACGAGCTCGCGTATAGGCATCATGGGCATCTTTACAAGGTCATTTTTCTCGCGAACGTTGGTCATAAGTACTCCCTAATCCCTTTAGATGCCGTGGGGTACGCTTTAGTTGCAAGCGCCCTTCTTGGGATTGTACAGCGGAACCGGATGCGGTGCGGGAATGTTTTACACATGGAATACGCGGGTGCAATCCCGCGTGAATAAATGGGCTTTGGCGGGGGGGAGGCAAGTTTTGAGGAAAGCTGGAGCAGGAATTGTTTTGTGGTGAGGTCTGTTGTAAATCGTGTAAATTAGACGTGCATCAGCAAAATCAGTGCGGTTCAATCCACCATTGTGAATGCGTGTAGTCGCTGTGTTTGCGCATGTTCAAGGACATCATGAAACACATTGACTTGAGTACAGAGTTGCGTAAACGAATAGAGACGCGAACAGCGTTGCATACGTGTGTCATTTTATTGATATTGCTCACATTGCTGATATTGAAATATTTTTGGCCGGCATTTCATGTGAATGAGGGCGGGAAGCTGATCAGCGTGCGGCAGCTTGTAGAGCCGGGTTTTCTAAGCCAAGACTGGGTTGTGGCCAAGGGGCATGGGGACAATATTTTTGATTTTGCTTTTTCGGCGGTGATGGCTCCGCTTTGGTTGTGCCTGCACAATATGCTGCTGGTTGCGATGGTGGCACGGGTGCTGTTCTGGAGCGCGTTTTTATTGATACTGGTGAAGTTGGAAAAAAGATTGCAGCTTGGGCCCTATGTGCTGCTGATAGGCACGGCGGGGTGGTTAATGCTGCGGCAGTGTCTGGGCACATCGGAGTGGATACTGGGCGGAATCGAGCCAAAGTGTTTCAGTTATGCACTGCTGTTGCTGGCGCTGATAGCGGTCTTCGACAAGTCGATGGTGAAGGCTGGTATTTTTTGCGGCCTGGCGATCAGTTTTCATTTTCTGGTGGGGCTGTGGGGCGGTGTTGCGATCGGCATTGCGGTGTTGGCGGCGTGGCGCGAGTTCGGCTGGCGGAAGATTTCGACATTTGCGTTGGTGCCGACACTGATCAACCTGCCGCTGGCGATGATAGCGCTGAAGTACGATGCTGTGAGCACGGATGCGAACCGGGCAATTTCATCGCAACTGGCGGTGGAGTTTGCCGACCCGCTGCATCTTGATCCGGATTATTTCCATGGCATATTGTTGTTTGCGGCGCTGGTGGTGATGACTGCGGCCAGCGTTTGGCTTTATGGGAAGATACTGCCGAAGTTTGAAGCGCGGATGATGAGCGGATTCTTGATAGTGCTGA
>CAIMNN010000548.1 GCA_903842845.1 uncultured Acidobacteriaceae bacterium
CCATTCGCATCACCACGGAAGACCCCGTTGCCATCGCGCGTGAATTAATGGGCTCGTTCGAAAGGCGCGAGCGCATCGTGGAAAATTCATTACATCTGGCGCGTGAACGCTTCAGCGTGGAAGAGCAGCAGCGTAGATTCTGGGGCTTGATAAATAACCTATAACTCCTGCTGTTCGGTCAGCGGTTCCAGGTGCGTCTCGTGGTCTTCTTCAATTTTGACGCGCGGTCCGCGGATAAAACCATAAACGCTGTTGATCAACACGGCCAGAAGATGCGCCGCCGTTGATGCGGTCATGAACCAGATAGCGTGCAGCGTTGTGTCTATTCTGACCTGTGAAAGGAAGACCGCCTGTGTGACGACGATAAGCCCAATGGCCAGCCAGCTTGTCGACCAGTAGATCCAGCGCCGCGCCGTGGTCATGTACCAGACGACGCCTATCAAATATGAGAAGCAACTGCTGAGCAGCAGCCAGCCCGTCTCATGCTGTAGGTTCGCATAGTTGGAGCCAAGCAGCAAGAGTATCCAGCGCGATTCCATGAAACCCATCAAGCAGATCACCGTGCAGATAACAAGCGCGACTGAGAGGATCAGCAGGAAGTAGCGAGCGACGCGCTGCTTCGGCTGCCGGGCCATGAAGGGCTCTATCACCATCTGGTTGAATCCTGAAAGCAAAAGAAAGAGTTGCCCAAGCCTGCCGAGCGCACCCACCTCGGCGATATTGCGAGTGTTACCGAATATCGAAATAAGAAAAATGGAGATTTGGCCCTGAAATGAAAAAAAGATAATGCTGGGAATATTCGGCAGCGCATAGTGGAACATCTGGCGCGTAATCTCAGGCTTGGTCTTCGCAGGTAGCGTCACATAGGCGAGCGCTTTTCTTTTGCTCATAAATCCATTCAGCAAAATAGCTCCAGCGTTGATCCACGCAGCGATCCACGCGTTCAACAAATGCAGAAAGTGCATCGCCGCGCTGGCTGCGCCGCGCAACAGAACGCTGGTCGGGCTGATGCGGTAGTAGCTGCTCAGTTGCCGATGGATAAGAAGCGGCGGCGTAAAGCAGGAGATCATTCCCGACGCATACACGGAGACAACTATCGAAAGAAACAGCAGCGACGACGCGAGAAAACTCCACTGATGCAGATGGGCGATGTAGATATAAAAAATTAGCGCCACGGGCGAGAGCACCAACAACATCAGATTGCGCACATGTCGGCCGGAGCGCACGTACTGGCCGACCACCGTTGCGTCGTTGATGCGCGTGCCGACCAGCGCCGTGATGGTGGCTGTGATGCCGAGGTCGGTGAGCATCGTGAAGCTGGTTTGAAAACTGAATGCCAAGCTGAACTGCGCGTACTCGGCAACCGCGAGCCAACGCAGCATCAACAGCCCGATCAGCATGGTGACGATCTGCACCAGTCCCTGCCCGGTGAGATACACAACCACAACACGAGCGCGACGGTGCAGATGCTCCGAGGTCAGCTTTTTTCCCGCGCGCTGGATGAGGGTCTTCAATCCCAACCTCGTTCGTCTATCGCCGCCTGAACAGGCTTTAAACTCGGTTCATTATAACAATCTGATTTTTGGCGTATCATTTCTCATTCAACGCTTGCAGGCACTCGTCGATTGCGCCCGCCCACTCCGCACGATAGCGCGCCCAACTGCGTTCCGCCGCACTCTGCCTGCCTGCTTCGCTTAACTGATAGAGCGAGTCGCGATCCTCAGCGAGGCGTGTCAACTGCGAGGTAATCGCATCGGCGTCGCGTACGGGAACCACCAGCCCATTCACTCCGTGCTCAATCACATCGCATGCGGCACTGTTTGGCGTCGTCAGCACCACAGTGCCCTGCGCCATCGCTTCAAGAATGACCAGGCCGAATGCGTCGTAGAGCGTCGGAAAGACCAGCACATCATGCGCGCGCATCTCGCGCAGTACTTCTCCGTGCGGAATAGAATGCAGCCATCTGTATCTGCCAAGGCCTTCTGTCAGCGGCTTGCATTTGTACTTGGGGTTCAATCCGCCGATCAAGGTGAACTCGTGCGCAACCTTCAACTGCTCGATAGCCTTGAAAAGATAACTGATGCCCTTGCGCTGATTCATCGAGCCCACAAAGAGCACACGAAGCGGCTCAGTTCGGCGCGTCAATCTTTTTTGCGGCCCCGGCGTCGGAGCGCCATAGTTGACCGTATACACCGGCTTGTTCAGCGGCTCAGGAAAAAGCTTCAACGTGTCAGCGCAATAACTGCTGGCCACGAAGACCGCATCTGCGCGGCGAAGCTCCTCGTCCTTGCGGGCCAGTTTATCCGCGCTGTCGTTCACACCAGAAAGGCAATTGATCCACTCCGGGTTCAACTCGCGCTCGGTGCGTATCATCTCTTCCACGGCGCGGTGATAAACAGTCGGCTGCTCGAAGATACGCTTGATGCCGAGTTCGCCCGCGGCCTTGAAACAATGCAGCGCGCAATCATCGTACGAGTAGAGCGCCGTTGGACTGATGAGTCCCGCTTTAAGCTCACGCGCAACTTTTCTGTCGAGCCTTCGGTAGATCGCATCCACGCCAAAGAATGATTTTTCGTCCGTGTTGTGGATGCTCAAGCGTGTCCGCCCCACAAACTGGCGCATCAACTCGCTCCACGGCTGACTTTGAATGAGCTCCTGCGGAATATTCGTGTACGCGCGACGGCCCAGGTCGCGTTGCAACTTTGCCGGCATAAGTTTGGCCAGCCGCGACTCTGGGTTCCATGCGACGGTTGTATAAAAAACCGCCAGCTTCCCTGACTCGTAGAGCGCCTGCGCAGCTTGACGCACGTTCTGGTTGCCGGTGGGGTGCACCAGAAGAACACGCTCGTTTTGCGAAGGGTCTTTCAGTTCGTTCACTCTCGCGTCAGGCGTTACGGCATCAGCATAACTCAATCAATCAGTTTTGCGGCGCAGCTGTGGTAAAGATCTTTTCAGCTCTTCCGCGTACCACGCGATACAGCGCGAACTGCCGCTCCTCGGATGTGCGCAGCTCGAAGAGCAGTTCGCCGCGATGGTCGGCCATCGCATCCACTGCGTCTATCAACCTCATGCGCGGCTGCTCATCCAGATGCAACAGCTCCGTTACCTGCTTGAAGACGACCAGCGGATTGCCGTACAGGTCGGGCTGCGCAATCAACGTAATGTACTTCGCGTCCTTGCCCTTCAGGTTGTTCGTCGCAGTCAGCACCAATGTTGCGCTTGAGTTGTAGGTCAGCTCAAAGCTCTTGAAGTTTTCATCGCCCAGCGCAGGCGGTTCAGCGGGCACGGCTGGCTGTTTTGTCTTTGTAGTTTTTACGCCCGGCTTCAGCGGCTTCTTCACAGGCGGCGGCGTCATTCCCATCGCGTCGCGCGCAATGTCTTCGAGCGCCGTCTTCAACTTCTCTTCACTGTCAGCGTCGGGCCAGTGATACTTCCACAGATGCTCCGCGCGGCTTGCAGCATCAGAAACCGCAACCGCCTGGTCCATGTCGTCCGGCAGGCCTTTCAAGCCCGGCGTCAATTCCAACTTTTGCTCGCCCATCATGCCACGCCGCAAGCGCGGACGGTTCGGGTCAATCTCTTCCTCGTTCACTTTGCTCGCTTCCGGCTTTGGCCGGTGCAACACAGGACGGTCGCCGTCAGTTTGCGATGGCTGCGTGCCTGGCGTTGCTGCATCACCCGAACCCGCATCCGATTTTCTATGCAGCTTCGGACGGTCCGGATCATCAGCCGGCTCTTTTGACGGGGCACTCTCGGTTGTCGACTCTTCCGTTTTCTTCGCCGCATGCTTGCGATGCAGCACGGGGCGGTCGCTCTCGCCAAAATCATCAATCTTTTGTATTTGTTTTTGCCGCGGCTTCTTCTCCACCGGCAGCGGTCTCGGCGCGCCAACTCCCACCCAGTTGCCCTCGACACGCACTGCATTCTGAATTGCAAATAATTCAACGGCGTGCCCACTCTGCTGCACCTCGTACTCAACCTGCGGAGCGATCGCCATCGGCTCAGGCCGCGACAAATATACGGAGCCATCCTGCAAGTGCTCGCCGTCATACACGGCAACCGGCACAATGCGGCTGGCCGTCGGCTTATCCATCGGCCCGGTCCACTCATAAACTGAAATTGCGCGCAGCGTGGGTGCAGGCTTCTCTTCAGACTTCTTCTTCGCCTGCCCATATGAGGGCAAGGCGCCGCCAGCAAGCGCCACAGCAATCAACGCAATCGTCAGAGTTTTACTTCCACCACGCATCAAGCGGCACAACTCCGGCTTTTCTTCAATGTTTTTGATAAGACTCAAATCGCTCCACTCCGCCGCGCCCGTGGGCCCACCCTGTCAGTGTAAAACTATCAGTGACTCTGCAACACTCCCCATCTACAAAGGAGCAACTTATGGAACTCAACAAGAAGGTCGCCAACTTCAAAGTTCTAACCGACGAGGACAAGACCGTCAACCTTACGGACTTCGCGGGCAAGCCCGTCGTGCTGTTCTTTTACCCCAAGGCCGACACCCCCGGCTGCACCATTGAGGCCTGCGGATTTCGCGATGCCTTTACCAAGCTTACTCGCGCCGGCGCCGTTGTTCTCGGCGTTTCGCGCGACACGCCCAAGGCGCAGGCCAAATTCCGCGCCAAGTATGAGCTGCCGTATACGCTCCTTGCAGATGTAGACGAAAAACTGTGCAAACAGTTTGACGTATTGAAGGAAAAGAACATGTACGGCAAAAAGGTCATCGGCATCGAGCGGACGACTTTTCTGATTGGGCCGGACCAAAAGCTGCTGCACGTCTTTCCCAAGGTCAAGCCGGAGGGGCATGCGGAAGAGGTTCTCGCCATCCTCAAGGAACACAAAGTTGGCTGAGCTGCAAAAAGCATTACCAGCAGCGCCGGGTAAATTCCCGGCGCGCAGCTTTTTTGAGCGCTCGCCGGAGCTGGTTGCACCGCGGCTGCTCGGTAAATTGCTGGTCAGGAAATTTCGCGGCCGCTGGCTTGTTGGCCGCATCGTCGAGGCCGAGGCTTATCTCGGTCCGCACGCGCCCACACCCGACCCAGCCGCGCATAGCTATCGCGGCCCCACACCGCGCAATCAAATTCTCTTCGGCCCGGCCGGTCACGCTTACGTCTACACAATCTATGGCCGCTACTTCTGCATGAACATCAGTTGTGAAGTTGAAGGCCGCTCCGGGTGCGTTCTGCTGCGCGCACTTGAGCCCATCGCTGGCCTCGCGCAGATGGCTGCGAACCGCAGCGTAGACGCCGAAGCAGCAAAACCGAAAGACCTAACTTCCGGCCCCAGCCGCCTTTGCCAGGCTCTCGCACTCACTCGCGCCGAGCACAACGCACTCGACCTGCTCTCGCCCAACTCGCCTCTCCAGCTCCGCGACGACGGCTTCAGAGCCTCCGAATGCCTTGCGACTCCGCGCATCGGCATCAACCCGACAAACGCCGCGCTCGATTGGCCTTTGCGTTTCATCCTGCCCGGCCATCCCTGCGTCTCAGGTGCAAAAAATTTAACAAGCGTTCGTCATCGCATCCGGTAAAATCGCGTCCATATAGATGTAGCAAATTCAAATTCAGCGAGGATTGATTTTTTTGAAAGCTCACAACTTGCGCACTCTTCTTCTGCTTGTTCCCCTGGCATTTATAGCCGTCAATGCACAGCAGCCAGTGCAACAGCCCTCCACACAACAGGCTCAACCTGAAAAGCCCAAGCGCACTTACCCCGAGCCAAAGAACCTCAAGGTTCTGCCCAAGGACCTCACCGGTGAGCAGGTCCACGACATCATGGAGCAGTGGGAAGGCGCACTCGGCGCCAAATGCAGCACCTGCCACACGCCAGACCCCAACAACATCGGGCCCAACGGCCGCCCGCGCCTCAACTTTGCCGACGACACAAAGCAGGACAAAGAGACCGCGCGCAAGATGTACCAGATGGTCGAAATGATCAACCAGAACTACATCTCCAAGATCGACAGCTCCGGCGCGCCTGTCACCTGCGGCACTTGCCATCGCGGCCACCTTGGACCTCAACCGTTTGTTCCCGCGCCTGAGGAGCATGATGGCCCGCCGCCGCCACCACCAGCCGGCATCGTCGCGCCTCCGCCTGCTCCTGTACAACAATAACTGTGACCCAACCCAAGCCCGCACCGGATCTCTCCGCGTGCGGGCTTTTTGCGCCCGAAACTGCAATATGCTGTATCCTAAATAGGAGATGCGCCCGTAGCTCAGCTGGATAGAGCGAACGCCTCCGAAGCGTTAGGTCGTGAGTTCGAATCTCGCCGGGCGCACCATCTCTTCTACTTCCTCATACCA
>CAIMNN010000549.1 GCA_903842845.1 uncultured Acidobacteriaceae bacterium
GCTCGCAATCGCGGGGATTGAGAACGACATTTTCAAGCACTGAGCCGAATTTGATGGCGCGATAGATCTGCGGTTCTTTTTCTTCGCTGAGGTCGACGCACTTGGCGTAGCAGCCGCCTTCGAAATTGAAGATTCCGGTCTGCGACCATCCGTGCTCGTCGTCGCCGATGAGGCGGCGGTTGGGATCGGCGGAGAGAGTGGTTTTGCCGGTGCCGCTCAAGCCGAAGAAGAGCGCAGTGACGCCGTCTTTGCCGACGTTGGCCGAGCAGTGCATGGGCAGCACGTCGCGCTGCGGCATGAGGAAGTTCATCACGCCGAAGATGGATTTTTTCATTTCGCCAGCGTACTTGGTGCCGCCGATGAGAATGATGCGGCGGGTGTAGTCAGCGAGGATGTACGTCTGCGAGCGTGTGCCGTCGCGTGTTGGGTCAGCTTCGAACTCAGGCGATGCGATGACGGTGAACTCAGGTATATGCGTGGCGCGTTCGGCATCGGTGGGACGGATGAAGAGCTGCTTGACGAAGAGCGCATGCCAGGCGTACTCGGCGATGACGCGGACGGGCAGACGATAAGCAGGGTCGGCGCCGCAGTAGAGGTCTTCAATGAAAAGATCGCGCTCTTTCATGTGGCGAGTGACGCGTTCGAAGATCTCATCGAATTTTTCCACGGAGAAGGGCTGGTTGACGCGGCCCCAGTCAACAACGGAGTGCGTGGTTGCGTCGTCGACGGTGAACTTGTCGCGCGGGCTGCGGCCGGTACGCAGGCCGGTGTAGGCTACAAGCGCGCCGTTCGCGGCAAGTCGTGATTCACCGCGCGAGAGCGAGATGGCGACGAGTTGCTGCGCCGGAAGATTGTGTTGTGGTTGTGGCGATTGAACAAGTGAGAGCAGTGCCTCATGTGCGATGGACGTAGACAACGTTGACATTGATACGAGCTCCTCATTGTGATGTGTACTTGGAATAAGTACACAGATAACGACCCCACTTCTAGACAGTTCATTTTGCCATATTTGGGGAGAGAGACGTGTGCGGTGGAGCACAAAACTGCGTGAGCGATATAGAGATAAGGCGCGAGGGATTAATTTTTGGAGTGAGGAAGTCTTGTATGTAGTCTTAAAGAAAATCTGTGGGCCGCAGTGCGCGGCCCGGTATTCTGTTTTTTTAAGCGATGACGGGCAGCGTGGGCAGGCCCTTTTGGTCGCGTGCCTCGTCGACGACGGCGTCGAGGTTGTTGAGGACCTCATCGACGGTCATGGTGTAGAGTTCGCGGCCGGCGTCGAAGCCTTCGGTGATGATCTGCTTGAGGAATCGGCCGGCGACCTGCGCGGCGAGATGGTCAGTGATGACCTTGCCGGAGCGCCTTTTCTGCTCGACCCATGCGGTGTTGGGCATGGCGATATACAGGTTGCGGCCGTTTACGTCGAAGCGGATGTCGACGCAGTCGGCGTGGCGGGTGGCGATGGCAACGATTGTGCCCTTCCACACGCAGTGGAGCTCTTCATTGGTCCAGCGGTCGGAGACTTTGAAATCCTCGTACATGCCGATAGTGTAACGCGGAGGGGGCGGGGGCGGTGTGACGGCGGACAGGTTGCACTGATAAACTATATGAGTTCCAGTACTGGCCGGCGGGATGAGTGTGTCCGCGAGGCCCCATGTTTAAAGGAAGATTGAGAAGACAGTGAAATCACAGACACGTCATGCATTGAAGCAGGATGCGCTTGCCAAGGCGGCGGCATCCTCAGCGAGTTGGATGAATCAGCACCGTTCCGGCGTAGTGCGCTGGATAGTCATCATCGTAGCCGTGGTGTTGATAGCCGCGGGAGCGCTTACCTACTGGACGATCGAGAGCAAGGCCGCCGATGGCGCGCTGAACGCAGCGTTGGACACCTATACGACACCGATACTTCAGCCGGGTCAGGAGCCGCTGCCGGGGATGATGAGTTCAACGGCGGAGCGCACGAAGAAGGCCCATGAGGAGTTTGCCGCTGTTGTTTCAAAGTACGGCTGGCTGCCCGAGGGCTCGAAGGCGAAGTACTTTGTCGGCGTCACCGACGAGGAGATGGGCCAGAACACGGCTGCCGAGGCCGAGTTCAAAGAGCTGAAGGACAGCTCTGACCATGAGCTGGCGAATCTTGCCAAACTGGCGCTGGCGAACCTGTATCACTCGACCAAGCGGGACAGCGACGCCATCAGCCTGCTGGGCGAGATTGTGGGCAAGCCGTCGGTGACGGTGACCGCGTACACGGCACAGCTTGCACAGGCAGACATTTATGACGCTCAGGGCCAGAAGGACCAGGCCAAGGCTATCTGGGCAAAGATCAAGGATGCGGATAAGGACGGCTCGGCCGGCGCCATTGCCGCGCAGAAGTTGGGCGGTACGCCTGCAGCGCCAAAGGGACCAGGACCGAGGGGCTAAGGGGCTGAGGTCGCAGCAGAAAATTTTCAGACAGTTGAGCAGCCAGTGGTCGATTAGACTGCTGGCTGTTACTTTTAGCATGAATGGCTTGGATGAGCGCTTGGGAGCGTTTGAGCGTCCAGTATTCGATGGGTGCGCACCAGGCCACATTGCCGCTATGGATGGGAGTCTCGGGTAAGACTGTGGTTGAAGAGAGAGAGACGCAGGCGGAAGAGCGCGCGATAGCCGAGCTGGTCGACCAGTACTCGGGGACGATGTACCGCGTCGCGTACTCGGTGCTGAAGAATGCGGCCGATGCTGAGGATGCTGTGCAGGAAGCTTTTCTGCGCGTGCTGAAGCACCGGGCGATGTTGAAGGAAGTGCGCGACCCGCGAGTGTGGCTGGTGCGCATTGTTTGGAATGTGACGCTGGACCGGAAGCGCCGCGCGAAGACGCGGCCGGAGACGGACGACGTTGCGGATATGGCGCGCGTGCTGCCTGCGGCAGGATTGAGCCAGGAAGAGCGCGCGAGCGGGATTGAGCATCACACCATGGTGCTCAAGTGCATGGAAGAGCTGCCGGACCGTGAGCGGGAAGTGTTGCTGCTCTCGGCCTTTGAGGAACTGAACAGCGTGGAGATAGCCGAGGTGCTGGGCGTGACCGAGTCCAGCGTAAGGTCGAGGCTTTTCAGGGCGCGCAATTTAATGGCCGGTTTGTTGAACCACAAGAGAGGTTCGCGATGAGCAACGAAAAGTTTGAAGTGTTGGATGGCGGCGCGAAGGCGTTGGAGTATGATGCGACGCTGCGCCTGCTGGCGCAGGTTGAA
>CAIMNN010000550.1 GCA_903842845.1 uncultured Acidobacteriaceae bacterium
CGGCCGTCTATCGGAAGTTTACAACAGATCCTTGTGCCGTAGTAGATGATGGCAAAGGCTACTACAAAGTGCTTACCTTGATGCCAGGATCTCCTGTAATTGAGCGTGTGCAATGGCGATTGAGGACAAGCTGATGAATGAGCAGATACCAGAAGAAATCGAATCGCTTCTGAAGAAGAAGCTCATCAAGCCGTTCCGCAAGTGCCTGCTTCCTTCCTGCCCTCTCATGCACAATCACAACGGCGGCTACTGCTCTCCAGAGCACTCCCGTCAGCATACGCTTCTTCGAGAAGGACAGAAGAATACGACCGTCACGTTTCCTGTTTCTCTCCAGACACTTGAGCAGATCGCAGGAAGTCTGGTAGGGAAGCCTGTTCTTCAAGGCAACTTCGTTATCGGCAAAGTGGTGAAGACGCGTGTGCATGGCACGAGGTTGAAGGGATTATCAAAGGGATCAACGGCCATCACACGCGAGCCATTCTGTACAAGCGTGAGAAACAGCAATGAATGTTCTTCCAGAAGAACCGCAGTGTCGTACATGTTGCTTTGGTTGTGGAGAATGGAAACCAAGTTGGTTCAACATTGTGCGGGAAGCTGAAACCGTGCCCGTTCTGCGGTGCCCGCGCAGAAGTTATTGGCTCCGGCTCCGATCTGGCCAAGATAAAGCATATTACCGATTGCCTGTTGTGTGCTTCTCACCACTATCTGCGCAAGGACTGGGGAGCTTGGGGCGCATGGAACTGCCGCTCCGGTCAAGGCGTCGAGGGCGTGGTGACGCAAGATCGCGGATCATACCACACGGATGGCATCGTCAAGGTGCAGTCAGAATGGATTGGCAAGCGCGTCGAAGTCAGGCTGTTGGAGAAACTAGATGCCAAAGCAACTACGTGACACCGATCTGATGCCTTTCGGCATCCACAAGGGCACGCCGATGCAGGATGTACCGGCTTCGTATTTTCATTGGCTCTGGATCAACGGCATGCGGAATGACACAAGATCTGATGTCGCTGATTACATCCGCCGCAATCTGACCGCTCTGCAGAAAGAGCATCCTGACGGGATTTGGGAGTAGAGAAATCGTATAATGGGCCTGAAGTCGAAAAGGAGTCAAACATGAGTGATGCACCGTCACAAGGCAGAGGTCGTTCAGGTGGTGGAGCAGTATCTGGCATCAAGCAGATGATGAAGGCTGCGTTTCAACGTGCTCGTGCAATTCGCGCCAAACGTAAAGCACTCGCTGCCAAGAAGAAACCAGCACTGCTTCCGTCCCTTGACTACTGGAGCCCGCATCCTTCACGCGGATTCATTCACCTCCGGCGCTATCCGATGCGCAAGGGCTGGATGAAGCGTCTCGACACCCGCAAGCATTTTCGCAAGTTTCGTAGCAGTGTTGCAGCGTAATGGGCGTGAAACGGTCTCGACGAGTGAAAGGCAGTAGATGCTGCGTGTCGTGGCTCTATCGGTTGGCCACGTAAATCTAAACCGGTAACGTCAAGAGCCAAAACTCTTGAATTCTCCTGCGAACCCGCCCTCAAGGCGGCTTAACAGGTGGAATGCCTCGAGAGTCCTGTAGAGGACATTCCATCGACAAAGGGCAGATGTTTTCAGTTGAAGGACTGATTGGTGGAGAAGACCCCGGTGGGAGTGTGGCAAAGCTGGTCATCGCTCACCCCGGTCGTCCTCGAACGCACCGCAAGGTGATACACACGTAGACGCATTGATGGCAGTCATTCGGACGCGGGTTCGACTC
>CAIMNN010000551.1 GCA_903842845.1 uncultured Acidobacteriaceae bacterium
ACGTATTCAAAACGGTCAGGGAAGTGTTTGACCAACACGTCAGCGTCCTGATTCCAGAGCGTGCTGTGAGCATTTTGATCCTTGTCGAGAACGACGCTATAGCCGAGTGTGGTGTCAGAGAAAGCCTTGCTGCGGCGGTCGATATCGTCCCAGTGCTGGTAGACACTGCTGTTCTGAATATCGTTGCGTTCGTGGGCAGCGCGGGCCTGCGCATCTGCTGCTTCGCCGATGGCGTGGATCTGCGCAATGGCCGGTGCGGCAATGGCGCGGGCCTGTGCGTTGATGACCGCCTGATTTTGCGTGAAGCTTTGCAAAATGGCAGCCATCGTTGAACGCTCTTTGTCTGCAACCGCCTTGGGAAGTGTGGTCATATAGGCCACGCTCAACCAACTGCCGAACTGGGCAGGCGGAGTCACGCAATAGACTACATACGTGTCACGCAGGCCGTTCTGGTCATTGAAGTCCACGGTGCCCATCATGTTGATGCAATGTGAAATTCCTTCTTGATGGACTTGCGAGACCTGTGTGAAGTTGTAAGTTGCAGGATTGAGCTGCGCGCGTTTGCGCAGGTTCTGGAGCATGTCGATGTAGGTCTTCTCCAGATTGCCGCCGTAAGGGTAGTAGGTGGCAGTGGCATACGCCGTGCCTTGCAGACGGCCCATGCGCAGAGCAGCCATAGTCCGTTGCACCGCGGGGTTGTTTGTGTCGTTAGCGAGGAAGGTGACGCCCATCTCCGCAGATTCCTTGTTGGGGCCCATCGCCACAATGGTGCCCATTCCGCTCATCTTCTGGACGAGCTGCCATCCGTCCGGCAGGCTGATGGACGCGGAGTTATCCGGCAGCGTTATTTTGTGCAGTGGGGCCGGCGGAATATAGCCACTTGTACCGGCTGTGTTGCGACCTGCCTCAAACGGCTTCCAGCTTGCCGTCAACTTTTGCATGAGCGGCGACATGGTCTTTGGGAAGCGCGATGCGTCGTCATAAATAACAGCAGCCTCGACGTGGTCGCTGGTGGCTTTTGTGGCGATGACCAAGCCCGTGATGGGGCTGCTGCCGTTCTTCGTGGGCGTGAGGCCGAAGAATGCGCCGACGGCCTGCGCACCGCGAATCTGGAAGAGCTTTCCGACCTGCGGGCGTGTACCGAACTTGTCATGCAGTTGCTGCATCATCGCGCCCATGGCGCCTGCTTCGGTGGTCTGGCCTGCAACAGGGCCAAACTGGATCTGGCCACCAGCGGACGAAATCGAGCTTTGCTGTTGCGAGTTCTTGCTGCTCGTAGAGTTCTTTTGGGCATTCATGCAGCCTGTCAGCGCCAATGTTGCGGTCAAGAGCAGGGAAGTGAGTACGTTACTGCAATAGTTTTGGGCCTTCATATCCCTCCTGTATGGGAACTAGGCGAGTTTAACAAAGCAAATCTTACGATGACACGTTAAAAAAGCGCCCTACTTAAAAAACTTTGTGAAAACAAAATGGCCCGTCCGGGTGGACGGGCCATTTTGTTGAGTTGCAAAGGCTTAGTTCGTAATGTACTGGAGCGAGTAGTTTCCGTGAGGAACGCTCGCGATGGACGTGGGATAACCCAGCGAAGGATAGGGTGTGGCCTGGTTGGGCGCGATGGTTCCTGTGCTGGGATTGATGGTGAAACCACTGACCGAGTTTCCGATGTAGTTTGCAGTGTAGACATCGCGGCCGAGTGAGGGCTCGACTGTGAGGGCTACAGGATCAGTATCTGTTGAGTTGTTCACGCTACCGGAGGGGTTGACCGCCACGGATGGCGTGCCGGTGGGCAGTGAGATGTTGTAAGCCGAGACCGTGGCGTCTTGTGAGTTGGTCACGTACAGATAGAGACCACGCGGATCGATGGTAATCGCCGAAGGCAGATAACCGGTCTTGAACGGACCGTTGATCAGGAAGAGCAGAGTGTTGTTGCTCTGGACGCTGTAAGCGATGAGCTCATTGGAAGCAAAGTCAGTGACATAGACGAAGCGGTTGCTTGGGTCAGAAACGACGCCTGAGGGCTTGATGCCAGCTTCGTACGGGCTGCTTGCGCCGCCGTTGGTGGCAGGCGTCAGAGCGCCGCCAGAACCGACTTGAAAGCTGAATATCCATCCGGCATTGGCGCTGCTGGTCGGGTGGCCGCCGGGGTTGTAAGCCGACTTGTCATATGCGGAAACCAGAACGCCTGAATTGTTGGTAAGCACATTCACGCCGGTGGGCACGATGATGTCGCTTGCGTAAGGTGACGGCAGTTTCAGGGACCACGTTCCAGTCACGGTGCCAATGGTTCCGTTGCTCAACGGAAATGCGCTGATAGCGCCGGAGCAGGGGCCGGTTGGTCCGCAAGCCGTGACGACATAGAGATAGGTTGCTGCCTGGTTGATGGCCAGCGCGATGGGAGTGTTGCCCTGTGTGGAGAGCGTGACCACATCTTTCTGGGTCAGCGAGCTGTCGTTATTGATGGCAAAATGCACGATCGTGCTGTTGCCTGATTGGCGACATAGAGGTCGCGATAATTGGGCGAAGCGATGACCGAGATCGGCATGGGTCCGCCTGAGTCGACGGCCTTGACGGTGGCCCGCAGCGCACCGGAGAGCTGGTCCGTGGCGAAGATCTGAATCTGGCCGTCGCCATTGGTTAGTGTGGCGGCACAGGTGACGTAGACGTAATCGATGGTGCGCGTGCCGCAGGCGGTGATGAAAAGGGCCGCCGACAGTGCGAGCGATGCCATGATTGCGTTCCGGTATGTTCTGCTCAACTTCATATGCTTCCTTCGTCGCGGGTTGTTCTGTGCAACCCATGAAAGATTATTTGATTTTTGTGCCGGTGTACTGCCCCGGCTTTCAGTTAGTGCGTTGAACCGTTGTGCGGTATGGCGGCCAGTGCAGTAGGCTGCGCATCCGTTGTAAAGGGCGTGTTGACCGAGTTCACCAATGTGTCGTTGGCGGTGTTCAAGGCGTAGCCGGAGACGTTGCTGCCCAGATAATTGGCCACATAGACATACTGCCCAAGCCGTGGTTCAACCAGGATGGCATCCGGATAATTGCCGGCCGCATAGGAGCCCAGGCTGCTGAGCGTGGTGCCGGAGACCGAGTAGGCGCTAACGTTCGAGTCGACGGCGTTGGCAACATAGAGGTGCGAGCCTGCGGGGTCAATGGCGATGGCGGATGGCGTGTTGCCCGCCGGATAAGACGCGCTCAGGCTCAGCGAACCGTTCGCATTCACGGTGTAAACAAAGATATTTTTACCGCTGGTGGCATTGGCAAGATTCACGCCGTCAGCCACAAAGACCGTGGAACTGTTGGGGCTGCTGGTGATGGCGCCGGGCAGTGTTCCAGCCGCCGCAACCGTTTGGGTTGCAGTCGCCGAGATGGGGCTGGTCGATGTGTCGAAGCTGAATGCAAAGCCGAAGACGTACCCGTGGGAGTTTGTCGTATCCTTTGCCGTAACGTAGACGTTGTTGCCATTGGCAAGCACGTTGACTTGCTGGGGCGTCACAATGTCGCTGCCGATGCTGATGGGAAAATAATTGTACCCGTTCGCATTATTGATGACGGCTGGCCCGAGTGAACCTACAGGTGTCTGGCCCGAGACCTGCGACTTGGTAAGGATCGGGAAGATGGCCAGTGCTCCTGAGCAGGGCACGACTGGCGAACAGGTCGACAGCGGTTGATATGTGTCGATGACGTACAGATAGCTGTCCGTCGGGTCAACGGCTAGCGCGACCGGGAAGATGCCGGGCGTGTTGATCGTGCTCTGTGCGTAGAGCTTGCCGTCGCTGCCGATCAGGAACTGCACGATGGAGTTGTCATCATGATTAATTACGTAAAGGTATAGGCCGTTGTGCGAGACCACTTCGGCAACAGGGTTGCGGCCCTGCGAGAAGAAAGGCGAAGTGGGAATGGGTTTTAGAGAGCCGGACTGGGAGTCGACTTCCATCACATCAATCTCGCCATAGTTGTTATTGGAGGCGACCGCCTTGCTGCTGGCGACAAAGACAAAATCCACTGTCAGCGTGCCGAGGCAAGCGGAGATGGTGGCGGAAAGCAACAGTGCAGCGGCGGAGACCAGAAGCAGCTGTCCGGTTTTGTTGAACTTCATGCGCATCTTTCGTCGTCGTACTAGATCAGTGTGATCTGTTGAGCTTGATTCCGTTGAACTGCCGGAGCTGCATCCTCAAAGGAAATGCCAACGGCGGTCTGATAGGAAAGCAGTGCGAGCGGATGGTACCGCGCGCACTGCATACCAGTTCTTAGTTCGTGCGTCCTGTGACCACACACCACGTCGCCGGACCTGGCAGCGTGTAGCTGCTGGCTGTGGCGGAGTCGCGGAGCAATTTGAGAACACCGGTGTTCGGGTCCAACACGCGTCCATCCACGGTAGAACTGTCGTAGCTGGCCGTGTAGATGTACTGGTTGGTCGGGTCCTCAAGAATGCACTGCGGCTTTGAGCCGGAGCCCGATGTGGGCGGTGAATTGGGCGTCAACTGGTGCGAGGACGGGTCGAGTACGAACTGTGTGATGCCGCTGCTCGGGTCGCTGGTGGAGTTGCCCTGACCGTCATTGATAACGTAGAGGAACTTGTTCTTGGATTCGATCAGAACGTTCACCGGGTCAGAGAGCGTGGGGTCGTTCGGAACCGCGCCGCCGGTCTGCGAGGTCAGTGCGCCGCCGCTCACTGTGTAAGGAAGTATCTGGCTGGGCACTGTAGTGCTGGTCTTGGTATTAAAGACCGACTCATTATCCAGCACATATACGTAGCTGCTGGCGGTTACGATGTTTGTGCCCTTTTGCACCGGGTCGCCGTCGCCATTGGTCAGCACGTAGGTGCCGATACTGTTCACATTCTGCGTCAGTTGGCCCTTGGTGGAATCGTATGTGTACGGGAAGGCGATGTTGCCGCTGGTATACGGTGTGGGCAGATGGGTCACGCTCGACACATATTCGTCCTTATTCGGAGCGGCCAGGGTCATCAGATAGCCCGATGCGATGGTGAAGCCGACGGGTTCAGCCGGAACCGGGAAGTAAGTAATCGTTGCTCCATTGACCGACTGCTGTGCGTTGAGAATGGTGCTCAAACGGCCAGTCGTCTGGTTTATCCCGAAGACAGTGACATCACCGCAGTTGGTGAAGTTCGCATTGTTCATCACGCCTTGGCAAACACCCTGTGCGTCAGGGGTCAGGGGCGCGGACTTCTCAAGCACGAGAAGGTAGTTGCCCGAGCTGTCGGCCACCATGCGGAAAGGGTTGACGCCCTGCGTGGTGTATTGGCCTTCCTGGGTCAGAACGCCGCCACCGCCAATGGTGAAGAGTGTGATGTTGGCGCCAAAGCACTCGAAGTCGGTCGGGTCAGCGCTGGTTACCGCATCACCATTCAACTCGGCCGTGGTCACGGAATCACAAGGTATGCCGGCCTTATTGACGCCCATGTTCAGTACATAAAGAAAACGTCCGCCGGAGATCAACACCGCACGCGACGGGTTTGCGCCGCCTGATGCGACGGGCAAGCCATGGATGGTAGTGAGCTTGCCGGTGTTGTTGTCGATCTTGTAGCCCGAGATGATGCCATTGTTGTTGCCAGGATTGGCAGTGCTGACGCCAGTGATGTACAGGTAACCAACGGAGAAACTCTGTGTACAGGAGGTAAAGCCAAAAATTACGCCTGCCGACAGAGCGGCCATCAGCAGTGTCTTACCAAAATTCCAGAACTTCATGCGAATCCTTCATCCCGGACGGCGCGCGGCCTCCGGGTGTGCTAGTTCCCGAGCAAAGCTGGGTTGGGACAGGCCCTGTCGTCATTGTAAAAGCTGCGGGCTGTTTATGCCTAGTCAACTCAGACTTAGGCTGCATTCAATTTGCTGCTGCGTTTGGCAAATACAGTCGGTCAAGGTTCAGTATCAAGAAAATACCCAATCTTCTTTGGGTTTTATGGTCAGTCTTTGGACGTTTGGTGCTCTGGGTTGGTCAACGTCTTCGGGGCCCGCCGGGAATTATTTTCCCTATATTCATCATAAACAACCCCGGGGCGGGTTTATCTGTTAATTTTCACTTGACCTGTCTAAAACTATAGGGTTCACAGTAGGAGAAGTGCAATGTACACCGTGACTCAGCTCGCCCGTGCCTGCGGCATCAGCCGTACGGCGCTCTTGTATTACGAGTCCATTGGGCTAATGGCGGCGCCACCACGCAGCTCCGGCAACTACCGGCGCTACGGGCAAAAGGACCTGGAGCGATTGAAACAGGTGCTTTCGTTCCGCCATGCAGGGCTGAAGCTCGATGACATTCGCATTTTGTTGGATAAGCCGGCTGGGGATGCGGCCGCGGTTCTGCAACGCCGTTTGATGGAGATTGACGGCGAAATCGCCGAGCTGCGCCAGCATCAGCAGTCGATCCTGAAACTGTTGAAGAACAAAGCCATGAGGAGAACAAAGGATATGACCAAGTTGAAATGGGTTGAGATCATGCAGGGCTCTGGATTTACCGACGAGCAGATGAACCGCTGGCACATGGAGTTTGAACGCGCCGCCCCGGCCGACCACCAGGAGTTTCTGGAGTACCTTCAGATCGGAACCGCCGAGATTGCGCAGATCCGCGAGAAGAGCCGGAAAGGGTTCTAGAAAATAACCTTGAATAAAAAGGGCAGCCGTTATGGCTGCCCATTTGTTTTTGCTCGCAGATTGTTAGTAGCTGGCGATTGCCTTGAACGAATCAGCCTTGAGGCTGGCGCCGCCGACGAGTGCGCCGTCGATCTCGGCCTGATTGAGCAGTGCCGAGGCGTTATCCGGCTTGACGCTGCCGCCATAGAGGATGCGCATAGCGTTGGCAACCGCGGGGCCGAGCAGTTTGGCCACTTCAGCGCGGACAATTGCGTGCGCTTCGGCTGCCATCTCTGGCGTTGCGGTTTTGCCGGTGCCGATAGCCCAGACCGGCTCATAAGCAATCACGATTGGTGCGGCTGCTTCAGCCGTGATGCCGGCGAATGCGCCGTTGATCTGCGTCTTGAGGACGGATTCCGTCTTGCCCGCTTCACGCTCGGCAAGAACCTCGCCGATGCAGACGATTGGGATGATGCCGTGCTTGAGCGCGGTGTGCAGCTTCTTATTGACAATCTCGTCAGTCTCGGCAAAGTACTGGCGGCGCTCGGAGTGGCCAATGAGCGTGTGAGTCCCGCCGATGGCGATGAGCTGGCCGACCGAAGTTTCGCCCGTGTAGGCGCCCTCCTCGGCAAAATGGATGTTCTGCGCACCGATGGCGACGTTCGAACCTTTGGCGGCTTCAATCACACCCGGCAGCAGCACGGGCGACGGGAAGATGGCAATCTCATCGCGCGTCTGAGCGGCGACGAGGGGCAGGAACTCAGTAAAGAAGGCCTTGGCTTCGGCGGGGGTTTTGTACATCTTCCAGTTTGCGGCGATTAATTTCTTACGGGCCATTTTTTTGTGTCTCCTCAGCTAGATTCTAGCGGAAGAGTCAGTCACAGGAGGTGATAGAGGGCACTGAAGCGGGTTTGATGGTAAAATATGACTATGGTCAGTGACCATGGGAGTAATTATATGCAGTCGACAATGCCGGCAGGGGAGTTCAAGGCCAAGTGCCTCAAAATTCTGGACCAGGTCGCCGAAACACGCGAGACGCTGGTGATAACCAAACACGGCAAGCCGGTGGCGCGGCTGGAGCCGATACATGTGGATGCCGACGTTATTGGTGCAATGCGAGGTACTGGCGTGATCATGGGCGACATCATCTCACCACTTGATGTTGAGTGGGAGGCGATGAAGTGAGCTCGGCCTTTGTACACTCAGGTTTTCAGTTTTCAAGTTCGCCGGTGCTGTTGATTGATACGCATGTACTTGTTTGGATGATGTTCGGCGACCGGAAACTGGGAGCGCGTGCAGGCGACGAGATACGTCAAGCGTGCAGCGAAGAGCGAACGGTTGTCTCGGCAATTACACCGTGGGAGATAGCATTGCTGGTGAGCAAGAAACGGATAGAGCTCTATCGCGACGTGCAGGATTGGATGAACACGGCGTTATCACTGCCCGGTATTCGGCTTTGGCCGCTCGACCCGGAGATTGCAGTCGAAAGCACGCGCTTGCCTTGGGAGATGCATTCCGACCCGGCGGACAGGATTCTTGTTGCAACGTCGCGGAAAATTGGCGCGACACTGGTGACCGCGGACCAAACGTTGCTTGCGATGGCTGGTAGTGGAAAGTTCCGCGCACTCGACGCAACAGTCTGAGTGCTAGAGCCCCGCGCCGGCCCCTTGAATCGGCGTAATGTCGAGGGGCACTTCGCCGCTGAGAAATGCTTCGCGATGGTCGGGGTCGCCGAGGTCCATGGTGAAGTGGTACCAGGTCTCGTCCTGAAGGATGCCCATGTTCCATGGGCCCACAACCGAATCAGAAAATTGCCACAGGATGTGGTAGCCGTCCTCGTTGGTGAAGCCTTCATTGTCGGCCTGGATGATTGCGTCGCCACGCTCCCAGAGCAAGGAGCGCAGCGCGTGCAGCGCGTTGCTGCCATCTTCAGTGAAGGCGCCTTGCAGATGCTGAATCGCATAAATGGTCTGAACTTCGGCCAGGTACTCAGCAAGCCACACCGCGGCTGATTCAGGCTGAGCCTCGCGCGTGTCTTCAATAAAATCCGCAATCATGTCTTCGCCAACGGAGCCCGGTGTAACGGGAAGGCGCTCAAGCAGCGCGACTTCAACATTGTCGAGGCTTGAGAGCAACAGCGACTCCCACTCATCCTCATCGCCGGACTCAAGGGAGAGCTTGAACTCCGGGTGGTCAACAGCAATCTTTGCCAGCAGGTCTTCAAAGGCGGGGAACTCGGGGTCTTTGGAGAGGACGCGGGAGTAGTAGGACATGGGGATGCTCCACATTGAGAGTAATTCATCGGGCAAAAATAAATCACCCCGCACCGTGCTGGTTTGCGCCGGATGCGGGGCTTGCTACAACTTCAATATTGTTTTCTGACAACTAATCTCTGTCTTACTTGTCCGTCAGCGCCTCTACGCCGGGGAGCTTTTTGCCTTCCAAGAACTCGAGGCTTGCGCCACCGCCGGTGGAGATGTGCGTGATTTTGTCGGCAACGCCGGCCTGGTTGATCGCGCTCACGCTGTCGCCGCCGCCGATGATGGAGATGGCGCCGGTGTTCGCCGCAACCGCGTTTGCAATCGCGTTGGTGCCGACTGCGAACTTCGGAAATTCAAAGACGCCAGCCGGGCCATTCCAGACAATGGTCTTGGCCTTGGCAACAACGGCTTCAATCGCCGCAACTGACTTGGGGCCGATGTCGAGTCCCTGCCAATCAGCGGGGAAGTTCACCGAAGTATCCCACGGCTGCGTGTTGGCGTCGGGGGCAAAGTTGTCGGCGAGAATGTTGTCGACCGGCAACAGCAGCTCAACGCCCTTGGCCTTCGCCTTGGCAAGCGCTTCTTTTGCAATGTCGATCTTGTCCTCTTCAACAAGGCTCTTGCCGGTGCTGACGCCCAGCGCACGCTGGAAGGTGTACGCCATGCCGCCGACGATGACCAGCGTGTCGACCTTGTCGATGAGGTTGTCGATGACGTCGATCTTGCCCGAGATCTTGGAGCCGCCGATGATGGCGACGAAAGGCCGCTCGGGATTCTCAAGTGCCTTGCCTAGATAAGTAATTTCCTTTTCCATCAGCAGGCCGGCAACGGCAGGCTTGAGGAAGTGCGTGATGCCTTCTGTTGAAGCATGTGCGCGGTGCGCGGAACCGAAGGCGTCGTTGACGTACACCTCGGCGAGCGCGGCCAGCTTCTTGCTGAACTCCGGGTCGTTGGCTTCTTCCTCTGCGTAGTAGCGCAGGTTCTCAAGCAGCAACACCTGGCCGGACTCAAGCTGGCGCGCCAGTTCCTTGGCAATATCGCCGATGCAATCAGGCGCGAAGGCCACGTTGATCTGTGTGCCGAGTTCCTTGTCGAGCAGTTGACGCAGGCGGTCGACGACCGGGCGCAGCGAATACTTCGGATTCGGTTTCCCCTTGGGACGCCCCAGGTGCGAAGCGAGAATGACCTTCGCCTTGTTTTGCAATAGGTACTTGATGGTCGGCAGCGTGGCGACGATGCGTGTGTCGTCAGTGATGGTCTGGCCGTCTTCGGTGAGCGGCACGTTGAAATCAACGCGGACAAAGACGCGTTTGTTGGTCAGGTCGATATCGCGGATCGTAAGCTTGGACATTTTTTCTTCCTTTTCTACTTCGTTTGGTCGCCTGTGATAACTGCGTCCATTTCAATCTCAATGCGCCATGCGGGGTTCAACAGCGCGGCGACGACAACCATGGTAGCGGCGGGCCGGATGGTGCCGAAGTACTCGCCATGCGCGCGGCCGATTGCTTCCCAGTCTTCAACGTTGGTCAGATACATGCGGGTACGGACGACGTCAGAAAATTTTGCGCCGGCTTCAGCGAGCGCCTTCTCGGCTATCTCGAAGATGCGATGCGTCTGTCCGGCTGCGTCTTCATTTTCCGCGCCGACAGGGCCGGTTCCGGCAAGATGAACAAGGCTGCCCACGCGCACCGCGCGCGAGAATCCGATGATGGGCTCGTAAGGCGAACCGCCGCTGATCTTTTGTCTCATGGGTATCAGTTTGTCGCATTCAGATTATTGATTTGTGAATCCCGGAGCCTGCACCTAAAAAAATTGCGGGACCCAGGTTCGAGTCCCGCATATTAGTTGGAGGTTAAAGGCCCTTACTCACAAGAAAACCGATGAGGTCAACGACGCGGTTGGAGTAGCCCCACTCGTTGTCGTACCAACTGAGAACCTTGACCGAATTACCCACAACCTTGGTCAGCGGTCCGTCGACGATCGAGGAGCGCTTGTCGCCCTTGAAGTCGGAGCTGACGAGCAGGTTCTCGTCGTAGCCGAGAATGCCCTTGAGCTCGCCTTCGCTGGCGGCCTTGAATGCGGCGTTCAGGGTCTTCACGTCGGTCGGACGCTCGCTGATAAAGGTTAGGTCGACAATTGAGACGTTCGGTGTGGGGACGCGGATGGCGAAGCCGTCGAGCTTGCCTGCGGTCTCAGGAATGACCAGCTTGAGGGCCTTGGCAGCGCCTGTCGAGCTCGGAATCATGCTCAGAGCGGCAGCGCGTGCGCGACGGAGGTCCTTGTGCGGGAAGTCGAGGATGACCTGGTCGTTGGTATAGCTGTGGATGGTCGTCATGATGCCGCTGACCATGCCGCACTGCTCCAGGATGACCTTGACAACCGGCGCGAGGCAGTTGGTGGTGCAACTGGCGTTGGAGATGATGTTGTGCTTGGCTGCTTCGTACTTGTTCTCATTCACACCCAAAACCAGTGTGATGTCCTCGTTGGTCGCGGGGGCCGAGATGATGACCTTCTTCACGGTCGCGCCGAGGTGAGCCTTGGCCTTCTCCGCGTCGGTGAAGTGGCCGGTGGACTCAACGATGATCTGTGCGCCTACTTCAGCCCAGGGCAGCTTGGCGGGGTCCTTCTCGCTGAAGACCTTGA
>CAIMNN010000552.1 GCA_903842845.1 uncultured Acidobacteriaceae bacterium
GCGCAGGTCTTCGATCATTCTGTTGTCGACAATATCGCGGCCAAAGCCGTCAGGCTCCAGGTCCCACGTCAGACCGTCAAACGTCGAATCAATGTGGCAGTTGGCGCAGCCTATCTGCCCTTGGAAGGAGAACCGCGCAGAGTAGAAGGTCTGCTCGCCCTTGCGAAGCACGCTGATGCCGGCAGGCGAGTCGAGCTTGATCGTCGAACTGACACGCGACGTGCGCGTGTCGATTACGCTGATCGTGTCGTCGAGGCGGTTCGCCGCATAGAGCTTCGAGCCATCGGGCGAAAGCGTCAACCCGCGTGGATTGCGTCCGACCGGGATGCGCGCAATCACATAATTAGAACTTGCTGAAAGGTCCTCAGTGAAATCTTCCGGGTGCGCATGGACGTACGCGATAAGTTTGCGCAGATCAATAGCCAGTACGATATCCGTGCCGCCACAACTGACATACAGTCGCGATTTGTCCGGCGTGATGGCAATGGCAAAGAGCTGTGAAGAGTAGCGTTCCAGTTCATCAAGCGGAATCTCCACCTGCCGGCCAACATCTTCGCCGAAGAGAGTCAGTGTGTAAATAAAAGCGCCGCTGTGTTCCAGATGCGCAAGCGGTACCAGATTCTTCGGATGATACTCGGCAACCGCGCCCAGCTTGCCATCCTTGCTGAAAGCTACATGGAAGACGCCGGCGACGCGATGGAGCGGCATGCGCTCGATAACGCGCGCGCTGACCGCATCAATCACCGCAATCTCTGACTCAGGCCCAGTTCTATAAGCGGACGGATTGGGATACACATGCGTCGCATAGATGCGCTTGCCGTCGGGCGTTGCTTCAAGATAGCTCGCACCGCGACCCGCCACCAGCCGCTTTACTTGCGTGCCGCTCTTCGCATCGAGCACCGCCACATCATTGCTGATGCGGTTTGCCACATACACAAATTTCCCACTCTTCTCCGCAACGATTCCTGAAGGCTCAAAACCAACCGCCCAAGTCCCAACAACATTCAAAGTATTAACGTCGATCACTGAGACCGTGTCGTCATTCGTATTCGTAACCAGTAGCTTCGAACCGTCGGCGGAGTAAGTCATTCCGCGCGGCGTGTTTCCAACTGCAATTCTTTTTGTCTCTTTACCGGTCGCTGCATCCAGCACGCGAATTTCGTTGGACTCGTTGCAAAGTACAAAGAGCTTTTTGCCGTCCGCCGAAAACAACGTCTCAAGCGGCGAAGCATATTGCAGCGGCATCGTCCGTGCAGCGTACTTGTCGGAGTTCTTTTCCGCCGCCGTCACCGGGTCCGACGAAAGCGAGTAAAAAGCCGCCGCAGTCAGCGCAAAAAATCCGCAAGCCACCGCGAGCCCAACAAACTGGCCATGTGCGACGCTGCTCTTTGAACGCATGCTCATTAGCGCGGCTCCTCCACGGTGATAACGCGGTCTGCTGCCTGGTTGGTCAGCTCCTGCGTCTTGCCGCTCGGCCAGTGTATGGTCAGCTTCTCCACGGTTGTTGCATCGCCCAAACCGAAGTGCATCCGGTTGTCATCCTGTGAAAGATACCCGGTCCCCGCCACATGCTCAGCCGTGTGCCGCTTGCCGCCCGCAACAACCTCAACGCGTGCGCCAATGCCATCGCGATTCGATTTTCCTGAACTCGCGCTGCCCTTGTCGCCCGCCTTCATCGCGCCGACAAGCTTCACCGCAATCCAATGCCCTGTGTTTGTCGAAGAATTGTGCAGCAATGTTCCGCGCGCGCCCAGGTTCACAAGGTACGAATCCACCTTGCCGTCATTGTCGTAATCGGCAAAGCATGCCCCGCGCGCCGTCGTGCGCTCACTCAGCACAGGCCCCGCATCGCGCGACACATCTTTGAAATGTCCATCGCCCGTTCCACGGAACAGCGTATGCTCCTGCGGGATGAGGTGTATGAGCCCGCCATGATAGATAAGAATGTCCAGCGCGCCATCATTATCAAAGTCATAAACGCCCGTTCCCCAACTGACGTATTGTGCGTTCACTTGGCTAACGCCAGTGTCGGCGCCGATATCCTCAAAGCCCATCTTCGTCGTGTTGCGCAGCAAGCGGTTGTAGTGGCCGTCTGTCACCCAAAGGTCAAGCCAGCCGCGGCCTGTCAGGTCTGCAAACACCGGGCCCATCGATGATGTCGACTCACCGTTCTGACCGAACGCCGTCCCGCTCTCGTTGCCTATCTCTTCAAATGTTCCATCATGCTTGTTGTGGAAGAGGAAATTCTCGGTGCGGTCATTGGCGACGTAAATATCGTCCCAACCGTCGTTGTCAAAATCGCCGACCGTCACGCCCATCGTGCGTCCGATGTATGCGTTGATGCCGGACTTCTCCGTAACATCCGTAAACGTGCCATCGCAGTTATTGTGAAACAGCTTGTTCGTCTCGCCTTCGTAATCAAGCGGCCCAGGATAGTTGTCAGCGGCATAGAAGTTGCGATACTTCGGGTCGAACTTCACATAGCGCCCGACAAAAAGGTCAACGCAACCATCCTTGTCATAATCCAGCCACGTCGAGCTGATCGCCCAACCATCCACCTTGATGCCGGCCTTAGCCGTCACATCGGTGAAGTGCCCGTTGCCGTCGTTGTGATAAAGGATCGTCTTGCCGTAGCCAGTGACCAGCAGGTCAACATATCCATCGTTATCAAAATCCGCAGCCGTCACCGCGACCGCATACATATCCGGATCAAGCCCCGACTGCTTCGTCACATCCGTAAAATGTCCGTTGCCGTCATTGCGATACAGATGATTGTGTGGCGCAGGGTCGGGCTTCACTTGCAGCGGAAACGGATGCATCGAGTCATCGAGCGGCTTGCCGGTGACTACATATAAGGATGGAAGGCCCGAGTTGTTGTAGTCGAACCAGATGCAGCCTCCGCCTGTGCCCTCAAGCAGCGAGCCCAACTTCGCCGAACCAAAGCTGTGCGTGAAGTGGATGTGCGCGCTCTCTGTCGCGTCCTCAAACTTGATCACCGGTTGCTTCGTGGCAGGCTGCGCAACGGGTGTTGTTGGCTGCTGTGCCGCAAGCGCACCGCACAATGCGAAAAGGGAAGCGACTATCAATTTATGGCTCTGCATATTAGTTTTCTCCCTGCGCATCAGATTTTTGTGTCTGAGATGTCGCCTTCAGGTTCAGGTCGGCCGGCGTAGTCGTGCGCAACAAAACAGCAGGAACCTTGTTCTCGCTCGCGCGCTCTGGACCCTGGTGGCAGCCCACGCAGATGCGCTGCTCGCCCTTCGCTATCCAAATCCATCCACGCTCGGCGCGCACTGTGTGACCGGCCTTGTCCTCAAGAATGAAGCGCACAGGAGTATTGCCTGTCGTCTGCACAAAGAAGGAGCCGTCACTCTCAACCGGTGCAGTTCCCAAGTCCACAACCTTGCCGCTCGCGTCCAGCGCCTGCATGCGGACCGCAACCGCCTCACCTGCCAGCGGCGCATCACGCGTCGTTCGCACATCAAGCGCTAGAAAATTGCCGTACTTCCAATCGTGCAGTCCAGAAGGATGCTGATGCGGCGTTTGACGCGGCACAAGCAGCACAGGCTCAACCAGATCATTGGTCCCGTTCGCAACCAGCATGCGCGAGCTCTTGTGCGCAGTGTTATACACCGAAAGCCAAAAATGTTTTTGCGGGGCAATCGTTGCGCTCAAAAGCCATGTGTTCGCATCCATCTCGACAGGCCCGTCTGAATACGCAAGCCTCGGTGCCTCAACAGCCTTCTCCGTCGCGAACGGTGAAGAGAAGCGCGCCAGCGAATCGCCATGTGTGAACAACACATCGCCATTTGCGCTTTGATGCCCACCCCATCGACCCGCCGCTGAAGACGCATCAGGCTCATTGTTCGTGTCGCCTTTAACCGCAGGATGGTCACAACGGTACGACTCAACTCCGCTGCCGTCCGAGTAAACCAGATACAGCTCCGACGCGCCATCGCCGCCCAACGGAAAATTCGACTCAAACAGAATACGTCCGTCTTCGAGCACATCGACCGGCTGCGCGCTGGTCGGAATCGCGCTCAGCGGCATAATCTTTGTTCCATCAAGCTGCGCCGCCTCTAGAGCGAACCCGCGCACTGTGCGCCGCGCGTAGACCAACCGGTTCTGCGGCAAATAAAGCGGACGGATCCTATCAGCGGGCTTTTCATCTTCAGAAACCGAAAAGACCGCGCGTACTTCGCGGCTGGCCAGATTCATCTCGTAGATCTGCCAAGCGTCGTTGGACGACTTCTTGCCTGAAAAAAGCAGAGACTTCGCGTCGAATGAAATGTTTGGGTCGACAGCCGCGAAAAATCCCGGGACAAGGAGCGAAGATTTTTTTGCGGCGTTATCGAAGAAATAGATCTGCCCGCCCTGCGGAAAACGCTCATCACCATGTAAAGCAGCCAATGGTTTGTAGACAGGCGCACTCACGTAAACAACCGGCGCAGAAAGCGAGGCTGAACCACTCGCCGGCGCATTCCCGCCAAACCCGCAAAAAAGCGCAACAGTTCCGATTGCTGCTGCGCCAAGAAGAAAATTTTTACCAAGGAGAAGTTTCATCGTTACGCCAGGGCCTCACTGATCTGATTCGCACTTTGCCGCCGGGCAGTAAGCCACGGGTCCAGCTCAGATATCATGTTGGCGTATTCATCAAATGTCAGCGACTGGTCACCATCGCTATAAGCTCTTTGCGGCGCGGGATGTACTTCGACAATCATTCCATCGGCGCCGGCGGCAACCCCGACACGCGCAAGCGCAGGAACCAGCAGGTTCCGTCCGCAGCCATGGCTCGGGTCTGCTATCACCGGAAGATGCGAGATCATCTTCAACAATGCAATCGCAGCAGCATCAAATGTATTGCGCGTCGCCGTCTCGAACGTCCGGATGCCGCGCTCGCAAAGCAGGATATTCGAGTTGCCGTGTTCGAGGATCACATTGGCCGCACGCAACAGGTCGGCGACCGTGGCCACCATTCCGCGCTTCAGCAGAATCGGTTTACCTGTAAGCGCCGCTGCCACATGCAATGAAGTGTTGTCCGAGTTGCGGCTGCCTATCTGAAGAATGTCCGCGTACTCTGCAACCAACTCGACATCCTCTTCGGAGAGCACTTCGGTCACGACTGCCAGACCGGTGCGGCGACGCGCTTCAGCAAGTAACTTCAGCCCTTCTAGACCAAGGCCCTGAAAAGCATACGGTGAACTGCGCGGTTTGAATGCGCCTCCACGCAGGACCTGAGCTCCGTTCTTGCTGACGTGCTCAGCCGTGGTGAGCAGTTGCTCTTCGCTCTCCACCGAGCAGGGCCCAGCCATGACGATGAACTCGCCGCCGCCGATCTTGAAGTCAATTCCGCAGGAGCGGTTTTCAATGCGCACCACTGTGTCCATGCGGTCATCGCTCTTGAGTGTGAGCGGGGAGTCGTCGAATTGTTCCAACCACTGCTGTTTCTGTGCCATGTGCCTGATTTCCAACTGCGGAAGGTTTAGATTAGAAGCGCATATATAGACGGCACATCCATCGAAGGATGGAATTTTAAACAGGTGTGACCTTGGATGGATGAACATGTGACGGCGCGCACAACTCGATGTGCGCAATGAATTTTCCCGGCTCACAATCCACATTTTCTGCGTGGGCTTAACCATGCGCTTATGTGATGAAAAACGTGAATTAAATCGGTTTAACTCTCGATTTATTGGGGTCGGGCGTGTTAAATTTACAGCGTCAGTAAAACAAGAAAAAAGGGGATATCAAAGTTTATGAGCTGGATGACTCGCCGAGATTTCGGAAAAGCTGCCACAACGGTAGCGGGCACCTCTTTGCTGCCTGCGGGTTTGGTTCAATTCGCACGTGCTGCCGATCATTTATCCATCCGCCGTTTTCCCAAAGGCTTTGTCTGGGGATGCGCGACCGCTTCGTATCAGATCGAGGGCGGTGCCAATGAAGATGGTCGTGGCGAAACAAATTGGGATGTTTATTCTCACACTCCCGGCAAGATTCATAACAATGACAACGGTGATGTGGCTGACGACAGCTACCACCTCTATAAAGACGATGTACAGCTACTCAAAAACCTCGGCGTTGGCGCTTACCGCATGTCGCTCGCATGGTCGCGCATCTTTCCCACTGGCAAAGGCCAGGTCAATCAGAAGGGCGTTGATTACTACGACCGCGTTATCGACGAGTTGCTCAAGAACGGAATCGAGCCCTATGTCACGCTCTTCCACTGGGACCTGCCGACCGGCCTTGCAGGCGGATGGCAATCGCGCGATACATCCAAGGCTTATGGCGATTACGCGGCCTTTGTCGCCAAGCATTTCAGCGATCGCGTTCAGAACTTCATGACCATCAATGAGTTCATTTGCTTTACGGATCTCGGTTATCTGGTGGGGCAAAAGGCACCCGGCATGAAGCTCCCTCCGTCCGAACTATTCCAGATCCGCCATCATGGCATCCTTGCCCATGGATTGGGTGTGCAGGCCATCCGCGCCAATGGCAACGCAAAGACCAAGGTCGGTCTTGCGGAAAATCCCAACGTGTTTGTTCCGGTCATGGAAACTGATGAGCATGTTGAAGCGGCGAAGAAGGCCACGCGCATCGGCAACGCGCCCTTCATCACCGCGTTGATGGAAGGCAAGTACATTGACGAGTACCTGCAGACGGCGGGCGCCCATGCACCAAAGGTTGAAGCGGGCGACTTCAAGGCGATCGGAAGCAAACTCGACTTCGTCGGCCTCAACGTTTACACGCCGACTTACGTCCGCGCTGACAGCTCTCCGCTTGGATTTTCCGTTGAGCACTTCCAGACTAACTTTCCCAACATGACCTCGCCCTGGCTACGCATCGGCCCAGAAACGGCTTACTGGTCTGTCCGTAATATCTGCGACAACTGGAAGATGCCGACCCTTTACGTCACTGAAAATGGTTGCTCGGCCGATGATGTGCTTACATCCGATGGTCGCATTGAAGACACCGAGCGCGTGATGTATCTGCGCAACTATCTGATGAATTTCCATCGCGCCATCAGCGAGGGGTATCCACTGAAGGGCTACTTCCTATGGAGCCTGATGGACAACTTCGAGTGGGAGGACGGCTACAACAAGCGGTTCGGCATTCACTACGTGGACTACAAGACCATGAAGCGCACACCCAAGCTGAGCGCGGAGTGGTACAAGCAGGTCATCGCGCATAACGCAGTCGAGTAATTCTGCTGTTGTGCTGAACTAAAAAGCCCGGAGCTTCTGCGCCGGGCTTTTCTTGTTGCGGCGAATAGTTTCATCTCAGAGCGCCATCGGCGGCGGTTCGTAGCCGAAGCTTTTTTCCAATATCTCCGCGATCGCGAGCGTCTGCTCGTCGCGATGAGGAAGTCCGACGAGTTGAACGCCGATAGGTAAATATTCCGGCGAGCGGCCGACAGGCAATACAACCGCAGGCGCGGCGAGCACATTGAACCACTGCGTGAAGCGCGTCTCGTCGAGATAGTGGATGGTTTGGCCTTCAACAGTCCAATCGCGTTCTCCGTGTTTGAAGGCGGGCACCGCTGCGACGGGGCAGAGGAGCAGCGGATTGGTTGCGAAGGCGCGCAGCTCGGCGAGTGCGGCCGAGCGTAGTGTGTCGAGTTCGGCCCATGCATAAAGCAACTGCGTTGAGCTAAGTTCGGGTAGTTTTTCGGCTGTTGCAAGGAAATCGCTGAAGATTGGGCTGAGTTCATCGCGATGGCCGCGGATGGTGGGCTCGTAAAAAATTGCTCCGCATTGGACGAAGAGCTTCCACCAAAGCTGCCGCATCGGCTCAAGAAATTTTGGTCGGTAGGGCTTGACGTTGAAACCGCCCTCGCGCAAAGCCTGTGCGGCGGATTGAACTGCGGCGCGTGTCTCGGGCGTGACGGGAATCAAACCGTCGTCTTCAAAGTAGCCGATGGTTGCAGTGCGGAGCTTTTCGATATCCGCGTGCCAGAGAGTTTTTTCGTCAAGCGGAGTTGAGGCGCTGGTGGCGTCGAGCGGGTCTGGACCTGATAAAACTCCAAACATTAATTTCAGATCGCCGATGGTGCGGGCCATGGGGCCAAGCGCGCCGATGGTGGAGAACGGGCCGATGCACGGCGGCAGATGACCGCGCGCGGGGATGCGGCCCGACGTCGGCTTGATGGCGCTGATGCCGGTGCAGTGCGCGGGCTGGCGGACGGAGCCGCCGGAATCCGACCCAACACCGGCAGCGGAAAGGCCGGCTGCGATGGCCGCAGATTCACCGCCGCTGGAGCCGCCGGCGGAGCGCGCAAGGTCCCAGGGATTGGCGGTTCGGCCGTGGAGAATGTTCGCCGTCTCATAAGCCATGAGGTAATCAGGGCAGTTGGTTGTGCCGAGAATGAGCGCTCCGGCTGCGCGGAGGCGGCGAACGGTTTCAGCGTCATCGGTTGGAATGAAGCCGCGGTTGATGGTGCTGCCGGTTTCGCAGCGCATTCCGGCGACGGAGATGGAGGACTTGATGGTGATGGGAAGGCCGTGTAAATGGCCGAGTGAGGGAAGTGA
>CAIMNN010000553.1 GCA_903842845.1 uncultured Acidobacteriaceae bacterium
CACTCCTGAGGGTGTGGCGGTTGACGACTTCGGCAACGTTTTTGTGGTCGACAGTTATCTGGGCGCGGTCTTTGCCGGCTTGCCGCAATCCAATGGAACGTACTACTTCTTTGAGGCGGTGCGGGGACTGGATACGCCGCTGAACGTGGTCGTAGACCCATCGGACAACTTGTACATCACCGATGCGGGCATTGATACCGGCGTACCGACGATTTACCAGGCGCTGATACCGAACCTGTACTCGGGTGTCACTTCCTATACGCTCTTCCCCGTGGCGACGACGATTGCGTCGTATCCGCTGGATGGATTGGCGACGGACTCGGCGGGAAATTTTTATGTGACGGATGACGACGCGAACGGAAATATCTTCCAGATAAATTTGTCGCAGGAGAACCTGAACTTTGTCAGCAGCGCGCTGGGCGTTGTGAGTGCGGACAGTCCGCAGACGGTATGGCTGGCGAACACCGGCAACCAGACGCTCTCCATCAGTGTGCCGGGCGGCGGACAGAACCCCAGCATCTCAAACAATTTCCTTCTCGGCTCGGGCGGGTCGATGATCTATCCCGGTTATGCGAAGCCGATTCTGGATTGCCCGGTGATATTTGCAGGCGGTTCCGCGGGCTCGCTCAACTACGACTCGGTCTGCTCACTGCCTATCAGCTTTGAGCCGACGGTCTCTGGGCCGATTACTGGACAAGCTGTGGTCACCGACAACAGCATGTACGCAAATTCGCATCAGACAGTCACGCTGAACGGTACGGGACTTGTGGAGGGAACCACGACGACGGTGACCTCATCGCTGAATCCGTCGAATTACGGCGTGCAGGTGACGCTGACGGCTCTGGTCAAAGAGACCAGCGGCACAGAGACGCCGACGGGCACTGTGCAGTTTGTGATGAACGGTACAAACCTCGGCGGGCCAATAACGCTGGTGAGCGGCGTGGCGGAGTATACGTCGAACCTGCTGCCGGCCGGCACCGACCACATCTATGCGGTGTACACGCCGAACAGCATCAACTTCTCGGGCAGCACATCGGCAACCATCACGCAGATAGTGAATGCTGATGTACCGGTCATCACGCTGACGTCATCCGTGAACCCATCGTTCACCGGCCAGTCGGTGACCTTCACGGTCAATGTGACGCAGGCATTCGGCACAGTCATTCCAACAGGCACCATCCAGTTCACGTCGAACGGCATCAACATCGGCACACCTATCAATCTTGTTGCTGGCCAGGCCACTTACACAACCAGCACACTTCCGAGCGGCAATGACACGATCGTGGCCAACTTCACCTCCAGCGCACCGAGCAACATCAACAGCGGTTCTGCTTCGTTGATACAAGTTGTGAACATCAACATTCCAGTCATCACGCTGACCTCTTCGGTGAATCCATCGGTTGCCGGGCAGTTGGTGACATTCAACGTTGTGCTTCAGCAGAATGTTGGAGTGCTGATTCCCACGGGCACAATTCAGTTCACCGTCAACGGTGTCGCGCTCGGTGGGGCGATAACACTGGTCAACGGAACAGCCACGGTTTCATCGAGCAATCTGCCCAACGGTTCCGATACCATCGTTGCCGCATACACTTCGAACTCGGTGAACTTCGCCAACGGCTCAGCCTCACTGGTGCAGGTGGTCAACATCAATGTGCCGGTCATCGGACTGAGCTCTTCACTGAACCCGTCGAATTACGGGCAGGACGTGACACTCGCTGTCAGCATCGGCCAGGCGCCGGGTGCGCCGGTTCCATCGGGCACGTTGCAGTTTGAGTTGAACGGCAACGCACTGGGCACGCCGTACACGCTGGTCAATGGCGGCGCATCGATGACGCTCAACAATCTGCCCGCAGGCAGTGATGTGATAACAGCGGTCTTCACTTCGGCCAATCAGTATTACGCCAGCGGCACGGCGACGCTGACGCAGGTCGTCAACATCGACACGCCGTCAATCACGCTTACTTCGTCGTTGAACCCATCAACATACGGCCAGCCGGTGACCTTCAACGCGGTCATCGCGCAGGCGGCGGGTTCGATACAGCCGGTGGGTAGCGTGCAGTTCTTCGGCAACAACGGCAGCGGGCTCATTCCGCTGACCACGCCGCTGCTGCTTGCGGATGGAATTGCCAGCTTCTCAACCAACGCGCTGACGGCGGGCACATGGCAGATATCGGTGGTGTACACGTCGACCTCGCCGAACTTCGTCAGCGGCTCCGCGTCACTGACGCAGATTGTAAACAAGGTGACGCCGATCGTCTCACTCTCAACTTCGGCGAACCCGATCTTCGTCACCAATCCGATTACACTGGTCGGCTCGGTTACCGGTTTCGCGACGGATATCGGCACGCTGACCTTCTACGACGGAACGACGGTACTGTGGACAGGCTCGGCTGGTGTGAACGGTGTTGAGCTGCAACTGCCGAACCTGGCGGTGGGCGCGCACAACCTGTTTGTGAGCTACAGCGGCAATGCGAATGTCTCTGCGGGCAGCAGCACCATCATCACAGAGAACGTGGAAGACTTCACAGTTGTAGTTGCCTCAGCTCCGACCAAGCCTATCTTGTCCGGCGGAACGGCAACCTACACCTTCACATTTACACCGGTCGGTCCGCTGACGACGATGCCTGCTGACATCAATCTGGACTTAACAGGCGCGCCGCCGCAAAGCACGCTCACGTTGACGCCGAATCCGATAACCAACGGCTCGGGTACGACAACACTGACCTTCCTGCTGAAGGTTTCACCTGGCCTGGTTGATTCGCGACCGATGCAGAGGCCAGGTTCAAAACTTCCTGTACCGATGCTGCTCGCGCTCGTGCTTTTGCCCTTCGCGGCAAAGATGCGCAAAGCGGGCAAGCGCCTGACGCGCTTTGTTGCAACCCTGCTGTTGGCTGCAGCATGCGCAACGACGATAGTCGGGCTTGCGGGTTGCGGCGACCAGCTCATCCCTGAGTGGATTATGACACTGACCGCGAGCTCGGGGACGTTGCAGCACTCGGTGGATTTCAGTATCCGCGTGCAGTAATCAGAAAGTAGAATAAAGAAAAGGCCGGCTCACTAGAGGGCCGGCATTTTCTTTGCAAATTTTGATACTGAAATTTCAGTGGCAGGTATAGAATCAAAATTTCGAATGAATGCATTGAAAGTTGGCACGGTATGCGGGTTGGAACAATGGCTGGTTGGTTGAAGAGGTTGGTGTTGGTTGCGGCTATGGGCTGGATGGTGATGTCTGGCCTGTCTCAGAGCGCGGCGCAGGCAACGAGCGGAACGCAAGCGAAGAGCGCTCAGAGTGCCGAGTATGACGCTCTGCTGGCCAAGGCGAAGAAGCTCTACTACTCGTATACGAGCGAGCACGTGGCCGGATTTGATTGCGACGTGAAGCCGGATTGGTTGAAATTGTTTTCGGAAGTGAACGGCGAGCAGAACCAGAAGGCAGACGACCCGCGGATAGTGCTGTTGAACTCGGTCAAAATCAAGATCCATTCGCACACGGACGCTAGTGCCACCATGGACTGGATAGAACCGCCGAACATGAACGACCCGAATGGCGTTTCGAATGCGATGCACAGCGCGGTATCGCAGACATTGACGGGATTTGTTCAGTTCTGGACGCCGTTCATGGACGGCGATATAATTCCGGACACTTCAAGCGGATTGGAAGTGCATAAGACGGCGGATGGATATACGCTGCACGCCGAGGATGCAGAGACCAAGGTGGATGAAACATTGGATGCGGCGCTGACCTTGCGGAAGTACGAGGTCACCATGAACAGCAGCCAGGTGAAGTTCCAGCCGGAGTTCGAGCAGACGGACAAAGGCCTGGTGGTGAATTATTTCCTCGCGCACATCATTCCCGTGGACAAAACGCAGCAAGGGCAGGAACTCCATGTCGCGGTCCGTTACCAGGATGTGCAGGGCGTTGAGGTCCCGCGGGAGATACGGATGGAAGTTGTAGGCACGGGCAAGTTGAACGTCACACTGAGCGGCTGCACGGTTACCAAAAAGTAACGCTCAACGGGAAAGCGTTTGCTTGCGGTACCAGTGGAGAGCAGCTCCGTAAAGCGCGGCCGAATCAAAGAGCGCGCTGACCTTGAGTTCGAATGGCGTATCGCCGAGGGCTTTTTTTGCTGTAGGCAGAAAGAGCTGCGCTGAACGCGAGATGTTGCCGCCCATCACAACGGTTGCCGGCGCAAAGTCAGGCAGCAAGGTGCGCAACGCTGTGCCGAGATTTCTGCCAAACTCCTCAAACGTCTCACGCGCTGCCTGGTCGCGCTCCACACTGTGGGCGATATCGGCGACATCGCGGTCTGTCTGCGTGCGCTCTTTGTATGCGGAGCGAATGCCACGCGCTGAGAGCTGGTCCTCAAGGATGCCGCCATGGTAAGGAAGATTCCAAATTTCTCCGCCGTTTGGAACGCCGCGGCCTTCAATCACCCGTTCACCATCGACGGCAAATGCCGAACCGACGCCAGTTCCCAATGTGATGCAGATAACTTTGTCGATGTTCCGTGCCGCTCCTGCGCCCAACTCGCCGAGGAGAAAAGCAGCTGCGTCATTGATAAAGCGGACCGACTGCGGCGTGCAACCAAAGGCTGAGGCAAGCATCTCGCGCAGGTTAACGCCCTTCAAGTAAACGAGCTTGTGGTCCATCTGGCTGATGCCGGCCTCGTAATCAAAAGGCCCGGGAAAAGCCAGCGAGATGCCGGAGATGAGAGCGAGGTTCTCACCCTTATCGTCGTCCAGCGCATGGAAGGCGAGGGTCTTGATGAGCTCAACAAAGGCGTTAGCGCTCTGTTCGGCAGGATAAGGAGCGCTCGCAACCGGGCCCAGAATGAGGTTTTCACCGTGGCAAAGTGCTGCGGAAATATGGCTGCCGCCGACGTCGCAAACCAGGACCCGGGCGGCGGAAAATTTAGTAGTTGGCAAAACACTCACCTCAAAGATACCGTTATCATTACTCCCCGACATGCGGGGTTGACAATAGATACTGAATAATATTTTAGCGAAGGTTCTGGGAAAATCGGTTTAATTCTGAGGTTTTAGCAGTTAAATAATATTGATGCTTGCTTCAATGACGTGTATTGGAGTAAGAATTAGCGGGAAATTGGTAACGTATACCAAAATGCTGTCTACGGACTGGCGAGCACTCCGAAAGGGCCGCCGGGACCGCAGACAACAGATTTAACGGGTGTTAAGAGCAGACTGGTCATCACAGCAATATGACAAAGGAAGTATTTCATCATGAAGAATGCAGCTCGCACATTTCGCGCACTTGTTGGAACCATTTGTTTCACACTGATAGTTCTACTGGCTCCAGCGCTCCGTGGACAAAGCCCGGCAGAGGAGTTTGGGCCGTTCAACGTCAATGTACTGCGCGACGGTCCTGCGCTGACGAAGCCGCTTTCCGATGCGGTCTCGCTGAGTGGGCGACCCGGCAAGGTCTTTCTC